>CAZTVJ010000249.1:0-4446 GCA_964616935.1 uncultured Acidimicrobiales bacterium
GGTCGACGCATGCGACCTCCACCACGTCATCTGGTGGGAGCACCCCCACTGCGGACCGACCGATCTCGACAACCTGTTCCCGTTGTGCGACCGCCACCACCACGCCGTCCACGACCTCGGCTGGCTGTTGAAGCTCACCCCTGACCGCACCCTCACCATCACCTACCCCGACCACACCACCCAGACCACCGGCCCACCCCGCCGCAACCCACCACTCGCCGACCCGCCCAGCGACACACCGATGCGCCGATGAGCCCGCCGCACCAGCACCTCGATGATCGGACGCAGCGCGCGAGCTCGCGCGCCAGAACCCTCGGAGTTGTTACGCGAGGCGCGGGATGGCCGCGAGCAGCAGCTCGCGGACCCGGCCGACGTTGCCTTCGAAGAAGGCGAAGACGGCCTCCTGGGTGACCGGCTCGATGCCGTCGACGCCGGCGTCGTAGTCGGTGACCAGCGCCACCGCGGCGTAGGGGATGCCCGCCTCGGCGGCGAGCACGGCCTCGGGGTACCCCGTCATGTTCACCACGGTCCAGCCCATCTGGCGGAACCAGCGCGACTCGGCCGCTGTCGAGAAGCGAGGACCCTGGATGACGACGACGGTGCCGCCGTCGTGCATCGTGACGCCCACAGCGCGGCCGGCCTCGACCAGCACTGTCCGCAGCCCGTTGTCGAACGGGTGGGCGAAGGCGACGTGGACGACACCGCCGTCGGCGAAGTCGTCGTGGTAGGTGTCGGCCCGGCCCCACGTGCGATCGACGAGCTGGTCGACGACGACGAACTCGCCCGGGTGGACGTCCGGCTGCAGCGAGCCCACCGCCCCCGGTGCCAGCAGCGCCCGGACCCCGAGCTGCTTCATGGCCCAGACGTTGGCCCGGTAGGGGATGGCGTGGGGTGCGAACTCGTGACGGCGCCCGTGGCGGGGCAGGAAGGCCACCTGGCGGCCACCGACGGTGCCGATGGTGATCGGGGCCGCGGGCGGGCCGTAGGGCGTGGACAGCTCCACCGTCTCGACATCGTCGAGGAAGGCGTAGAACCCCGAACCGCCGAAGACACCGATGTCTGCCTCGGCGTCCACCTCAGTGGCTGTGGCTGTTGCCACCGTGGGAATGCGTCGGGCTCTTCGTGTCGCTCTTGGTCTTCGCGCTCTCCGTGCTGGTCGAGCTCTTCGAGGACGTGCTCGACGAGTCGCTCGACGACGAGCTCCCCGCCGACGAGGTTCCCGACGACGAGCTGTCGGACGACGAGCTGCCCGATGAGCCATCGCTCGACGACGACCCGGCGGCCGACGACGACGACACCTTCGACGACCCTCGGCTGTCCGTCTTGTAGAAGCCCTTGCCCTTGAAGGTGATGCCGACGGGCGTGAACACCTTCTTGACGGGGTGGACGTCGCCCGTGCGCGGGTTGACCGCCTCGGTGAGCGCAGCGTCCTGGAACGACTGGTGGACCTCGATCGTGTCGTCCGTGTCGAGGAAGCGATAGACGTACGTAGGCATCGTGGAACGGTCTCCGGGAACGGTTAGCACTCGCTGGGGTCGACTGCTAAGGCTACCCGCACCACCGGCCTCCGGTGCCAACGCACCCGGATCCTCAGACAACTGGGTCGAGCGACCCAGGTTGGCCCCAGCCGCGCTGGGTACTGTCCTCGCGTGCGCGTCCGCAAGGCAGTCATTCCCGCAGCAGGACTCGGTACCCGCTTCCTGCCCGCGACCAAGGCCACGCCGAAGGAGATGCTCCCGCTCGTCGACAAGCCGGGCATCCAGTACGTCGTGGAGGAGGCCGTGCGAGCCGGCATCACCGACATCCTGGTGATCACCGGGCGCTCGAAGACGACCGTCGAGGACCACTTCGACCGCTGGATCGAGCTGGAGAACCTCCTCGAACGAACGGGCAAGGCCGATGTGGCCGAGCGGATGAGGGCCATCGCGGACATGGCCAACGTGCACTTCGTGCGCCAGCACGAGGCCCGCGGCCTCGGTCACGCCATCGGCATGGCCCGCTGCCACGTGGGGGGCGAGCCCTTCGCCGTGCTGCTGCCCGACGACCTCATGGTCGCGGAGTCCACGGTGCTGCAGGACATGGTCGACACCAACGAGCGCACCGGCGCCTCGGTGCTGGCGCTGAAGCGGTTCGGCCCTGACGAGATCTCGGCCTATGGCGTGGTGGACACCGACGGTGACGTCGACGCGGCGGGGCTGGTCCGAGTGAAGGGGATGGTCGAGAAGCCGGCCGCGGCCGATGCTCCGAGTGACCTCGCCATCGTCGGCCGCTACGTGCTGGCGCCCGAGATCTTCGACTTCATCGACCGCCTCACGCCGGGGGTCGGCGGCGAGCTGCAGCTCACCGACGCCATGCGCACGATGCTGGAGGCCGGCGGCGCGTTCTACGGCCTCCCGTTCGAGACAGGTCGCTACGACACCGGCAACAAGCTGGACTGGTTGCGGGCCACGGTCGAGGTGGCGCTGCAACACCCCGAGCTGGGCAAGGGCTTCCGGGACGTGCTGGCCGAGATCGTCCGACGCGAAGGCATCGGGTAGGGCCAACTATCCTGGTGTGGATGCAGGCGCACCCGGGCCGTCGCCGGGCCGAAGCGTCCCGAAGCGAGGAGTCGGCACCATGAGCACCAGCACTGAGGCACCCCGGGCGGCGTTCGGCGCCATGACCGAGGGCACCCAGGAGGACTGGGAGATCATCGGCGTGGCGCTGGTCAAGCTGCAGGCGGGGCTGGCCGACCGGGTGCTGGACCACCTTCGCCTGCTCGACGGCGACTTCGGGGGCTTCGCCGTCGATCGGCTCGAGCACAGCCTGCAGACAGCGACGCGCGCCTACCGCGACGACCGCGACGACGAGTACGTCGTGTGCGCGCTCCTCCACGACATCGGCGACACGCTCGGCTCGTACAACCACCCCGACATCGCTGCTGCGATCCTGAAGCCCTTCGTGTCCGACGCCAACCTGTGGATGGTGGAGCACCACGGCATCTTCCAGGGCTACAACTTCTTCCACTACCTCGGGCTCGACCGGAACATGCGGGATCGCTTCGCGGGCCACCCGCACTACGACCGCACCGTCGAGTTCTGCCAGGTCTACGACCAGGCGGCGTTCGAGCCGGGCTACCCGTCGATGCCGCTGGCCGACTTCGAGCCAGCCGTCAAGGCGCTCTTCGCCCAGCCGAGGAAGAGCATCTACCTGAGCGCGACGTCCGAGGACAGCGCGGACGCGGTGACGGCCTGACCTGAGGAGGGCCTGAACCCTCCGAACCCTCGAAACATCGAACACCTGTTCGATCGGCGGTGCTAGTCTCGACGCGGTGGAGCGCAAGCTGCGGTGGCGCCTGGCCGAAGCCGAGCCCGAGCAGGTGTCGCTGTTCGCGGATGACGAACACCTCGGTCGCCACGTCGGCCAAGGTGAGTTCCGAGGCCTCGAGTTCCTCCACGTCAACTGCCGCTCGATCATCAACCGCGTGCCGGCCCAGAGCCGCATGCCCTTCACGCACACGATCAACGCCTACCGGGGTTGCAGCCATGCGTGCTCCTATTGCTTCGCTCGGCCGACGCACGCCTACCTCGACCTCGGCATCGGTGACGACTTCGACCGTGTCATCGTCGTCAAGGTCAACGCGGTGGAGCGGCTGCGAGCCGAGCTGGCGTCAGCGAGGTGGCACGGCGAACCCATCGCCATGGGCACCAACACAGACCCGTACCAGCGGGCGGAGGGGAAGTACCACCTCACGCAGGGCATCGTGGGCGCGCTCACCGAGCGGGCCAACCCGTTCTCCATCCTCACGAAGGGCACCCTGGTCCTTCGGGACCTCGACCTGCTGGCCGAGGCGGCTCGCCGCACCCGCGTCCGGGTCGACTTCTCGATCGCCACGCTCGACGAGGACGTGTGGCGAAAGACGGAACCGGGCGCACCGCACCCGCGCCGGCGGGTCGAGGCGGTGGCCCGGCTCAACGACGCCGGCGTGCCCAGCGGGGTGCTGCTCGGTGCCCTCCTGCCCGGCATCTCCGACAGCGACGACCAGCTCCGCGACGTCATCGATGCGTGCGTCGAGGCGGGCGCGGTCTCCATGTCCTCGGTCGCCCTCCACCTGCGACCGGGGGTCCGCGAGCACTTCCTCGCGTCCCTGCAGCGGGAGTTCCCCGACCAGGTCGAGGCCTACGAGCAGCGCTATCTCCGCCGCACCTACGTGGCCGCCGCCGAGGCCACCGCGCTGTCCGAGCGGGTGAAGCGGTTCACCGCTGACGCCCGGCGACGCCTGCGCCGTCCTGCCATCTCCCGGGGGTCGGTGGAGTTCCGCCTGCGCACGCCCACCGAGGACGCCGCTCGCCGGGCTCCGCGCCCGCCACCGCGCGACCAGCTCGGGTTCGTCCTCTGAGCCAGCGCGCCCGGCCCCGGCCAGGACGTCACGACGGCTCTCCTTCGTCGAGCGTCAGCGTGCGGACG
>CAZTVJ010000250.1:0-4185 GCA_964616935.1 uncultured Acidimicrobiales bacterium
CGCCGCCGCCCGACCTGGTTCGCCTCCTCGAAGGCGTGGGCGAGCTGCAGCACGCCCCAGTCGTCGTGGTGTCGACCCACGATCTGCAGCCCGACCGGCAGGCCCGTAGCGCTGAAGCCGGCCGGCACCGAGATCGCCGGACTGCCGGTGACGGTGATCCAGGAGCAGGACCGCATCCAGTCGATGTAGGTGTCCATCGCGACGCCGTCGACCTCTCGGATCCACTCGATCTCGACATCGAACGGGAGCACCTGGGTGACGGGGAGCACCAGGAACTCGTAGGTCTCCATGAACAGGCGGAACCGCTGGTAGATCGCGGTGCGCCGCAGCTCGGCCCGACCGATCTGTGGGCCGGTGAGCGCGGCGCCCTGCTCGATGTTCCACTGGAGCGTCGACTTGAGCTTGGGCCGCAGCGCGGGGTTGCGGTACGTCTCGCCGAGCTGAGCCTCCATCAGCCACGCCCTCCCGGTGTGGAAGATCTCGTCGGCGCCGGTGAGGTCGGGCTCGGCGTCGTCGACGGTGCAGCCGAGCTGGGTGAACACGTCGCGCTGAGCGTCGACGACCCGGCGGACCTCGGGCTCGTAGGGCAGGCCGAGTGAAGCCCAAGCGACGCGAGTGCCGGTGAACGAGCGGCCGAGCGGCAGTGCGAACCGGGAGCCGGCTTCGTCGATGGAGATCGGCGAGCGGCGGTCGGGCCCGGCGATGGCACTCAGGAACAGCGCCACATCGGCGACGGTGCGGGCCATCGGCCCCTCGACGCCGAAGGTGTGCCAACCGAGCTGCGCCGGGTAGGACGGCACCCGACCCGGCGACGGGCGCAAGCCGACGACGTTGCAGAAGCTGGCCGGGTTGCGCAACGAGCCGCCCATGTCACTGCCGTCGGCCAGGGCCACCATGCCGCAGGCCAGGGCCACGGCGGCGCCGCCGCTGGAGCCGCCACACGTCTTGGTGACGTCGTAGGGGTTGCGGGTGGTGCCGAACACCGCGTTGAACGTCTGGGACCCGGCGCCGAACTCGGGCACGTTCGTCTTGCCGACGATGATGGCCCCCGCGGCTCGTTCGCGCTCGACGATGAGTGCGTCCTCGTCAGGCACGAAGCCCGAGAACAGCGGCGAGCCGAACGTGGTGCGGATGCCCTTCGTCAGGTGGAGGTCCTTCACCGCGAGCGGCAGCCCGTGGAGCGGGCCGAGCACGGTGCCGGTCGAGTGGGATTGGTCGGCGTCGGCCGCCGCTTGCATCGCTCGCTCGGCGCTGAGCGTGACGACGGCGTTGACGGCGGGGTTCACCCGCTCGATCTGGGCGAGGTGGGCGCCGAGCACCTCTCGGGCCGACACGTCGCCCGCCCGCAGGCGGCCGGCCAGCTCCACCGCCGTCAGGAAGCACAGGTCTTCAAGGGTCAACCCGCTCCCTTGGGACAGGGCTGGCCGACGAGCTCCTGGCACCGCTCGTCGGTCAGCAGCAGCCCACGCTCGCTGGCACTGGCTCGCACGTCGGCCGCCACCGCGCCAGGCTCTGCCCTCGGGTCGAACTCGTACACCGACTGGTCGGTGTGGAGGACGGCGAGGCGCTTGGGGTCGCCGTCGCGGAAGCCCAGATCGAGCACCTTGCCCTCGCCGCGCAGCAGGTCGTAGCCCCCCACCAAGGTCGTCGACTCGCCCTCGAAGGCGTAGACGAAGACGGCGGCGGGCGTGGCCACGGCGAGCAGGCTGCCGGTGTCCATCTTCACCATGTCGAGGGCGACAACGGGGGCATCGACGGGGAGCACCACCGGCGTGGTGACTGCCGAGTAGGACAGCGCCCCGGCGGCGTCGGTGACCTCCACCGCGTTGACGAACACCACGTTGCCCCGGTCATCACCTCCGGCATAGACGAAGGGTGCCTCGGTAGCACCAGGGAGCCCGGCGGCCACCGCTGTCAGCGACCCGGGCAGGGCGCTGGCGGTGAGGAGCTGATCGGCCTCGAGTCCGAACAGGCTGATCGCCCCTTGCCCGTTGACGTTGCTGCCCAGCACCGCCATCGTGCCAGGACCATCGATGGCGACAGCTTGCAGCAGCTCGCCCGGTGCCGCTGGCACGAACCTCGGTGCTCCCGCCCCCGGTGCCCACAGGCAGAGGCCGAAGTCACGTAGGACGCCGAGGTGGCTGGCACCGTTCGCCGTCGCCGTCCCGGCCACCGGCACGTTGCCCGGTACGAGCGCGAGGCCCTCGTTCAGCTGTGTGCACGGCAGAGCGACGGTGGCGACGACGCCAGCACGGTCCTCGACCAGCACCACCGCCTCGGGGCCCAGCACAGCCACCGCCGATCCGTCGGCACTAGCGGCCGCGGCGGCCACCGCGCCGAGCTCGGGAACGGCCTTCCAGCCCGGGGTGCTGGCGGCGGTCTCGTACAGTGGCCCGGCGAACCGCGGTCCCCGCACCGCCACATCCCGCAGTGCCGATGTCGCACCCACGAGGGCGACGTCGGCGCCCACCAGCTCCTCGCCGGTGACGGCGTCAGACAGCGACGTGGAGGGGGAGAGCGACAGCACCCGATCGCCGGCAGCCGCCAACACGCCGTCGAAGCGTCGGACCACGCCGGCGACGTCGTCCTCGGCGGCCCACGTACCTGCCGGTGTCCGGTCGAAGGTGGTGACGATGCCGTCGAGGGTGAGGGCTCGCACCCGCCCGTCGGGCAGGAAGGCGACGTCGCTCGTCTGCTGCTCCTCGGGGGTGGCGAGCGCTTCGGTGGCGCCGCCTGTCAGCGTGGTGACCCGCGCTCGGCCGTCGTCGGTACCGAACGCGAGCAGGTCGGCCGTCTCGTCGAAGGCGAGCCCGGCCTCGAAGCCAGCGCCATCGAGGCCCGACGGTGTGATGTCGCGCCAGCCGTCGCCGTCGCGCTCCCACACGTGGATCGTGATGGGAGCCCCTGCGGTCACCGCATCGGTGGCGGCGATGCGGTTCCCGTCCGGGCTCACCGCCAGCTGGTCAACGCCGAGCCCGTCACCCTCCGGCAGGGGCAGCCTCTGGCCGGTGGCGGCGTCCCACACGACGAGGCGACCCACATCGGACTGGTTGGGATCCTGGGCGATGGTGGCGACAACCCCGGGGCTTCCGGCGAGTGCCAGCGCACTGGCGGTACCGATGCCCGCCGTGTCCAGGCCGAGGACCTCCGATCGGGTGGCGATGTCCCACACCGCCAGCGTCGGAGCACCGAACGAGTCCACGGTCTGGACGGCGACCCGATCCTCGGTGGGGCTGGCGCCGATCCCGGTCACCGAGCCGGCGAGGTCGGCCAGCGGTGTCCGGAGAAGGCTGGTCACATCCACCAGCTCCACTCGGCCGTCGGCGGTCCCGCGCACGAGGGTCTGGCCGTCACGGGTGACCGCGGCGGCCGTGGATGTCGCGATCGGGTCATGGAGCAGGTGGTGGCGGGTGGTGGCCAGGGCCCGCAGGACCTGATCGGGTGCCGGCTCGCTCGAGGCGGCGGCGTGAGCTTCGTAGGCGTACAGCGTGGCGACCTCGTTGTCCTCGCTCACGCTGAACCACTGGCCCGAGCCCGCCTGGGCGAGCTGGCGGCTGGTCGCGGCCTCGCGATCCTCGAGTGCCACGCGTTCGCGCGCTGCGGCCGCCTTCGCGTCCCGCTCGCTCTCGCTCGCCGACCGGTAGGCGAACAGCGCGGCAACGAGCCCGATGACCGCGACCACGCCCACCACCGACGCCAGCACCGCCAGCCGCTTGTTCCGCCGGGCCGCGGCGCGCTCGCGCTCCGCCCGGCGCTCCTCCGCGTGGCACGCCGCCAGGTAGTCGCGATCAACGGGGAGCAGCTCGTCCGGGTGCTCGTCGGCCCACGTCGAGGCCGAGGCGAGGACCTCGCCCGTCATCAGCAGCCCGGCGGGCCGCGACCGCTCGTCCCACGCCTGCGCCTCGCGCTGCAGCGTGCTGAGGTTGGCCGCGCGCCAGGCGGCGTTGCTGGCCCGGATGGGTGGGACGAGGCGGTCGTGGGCCAGCTCGTACCACTGCGTGCCACGGCGGCGCTCGGCCCGGATGAGGTGCCCGTCCTCGAGTGCGCTCAGGACCGCGGTGCCGTCGGCGCCGGGTCCCTCGGACAGCTGGGTGCGAAAGCCCTGCTCGGTGATCAGCCCTTCGTCGACCCAGGCCCGGATCTCCCGCTCGCTCACCCCCGTCGAACGGGCCGCCGACCGGACCT
>CAZTVJ010000251.1:0-3819 GCA_964616935.1 uncultured Acidimicrobiales bacterium
GGTGCTCACCTTCCGCCCGCCCGACGAGGCGCTGGCCAAGGCCAACAACACGCCGTACGGGCTCTCGGCGGGGGTGTGGACGGAGAAGGGCAGCCTCATCCTGTGGATGGCCCAGCGGCTGCGGGCCGGGGTGGTGTGGGCCAACACGTTCAACCGGTTCGATCCCGCCTCGCCGTTCGGTGGCTACAAGGAGTCCGGGTTCGGGCGAGAGGGCGGCCGCCACGGCTTGGGCGCGTACCTGGCGGTGCACCAGTGAGCCGGCTCGACGTGCGCAAGACCTACAAGCTGTACGTCGGTGGGAAGTTCCCCCGGTCGGAGAGTGGCCGCTCCTACGAGGTGCTCGACGCTCGCGGACGCTTCGTGGCCAACGCCGCGAGGGCGTCGCGCAAGGACGCCCGGGATGCCGTGGTGGCGGCGAGGGCGGCGGGTGCCGGCTGGTCGGGCGCTACGGCCTACAACCGAGGTCAGGTGCTGTACCGGGTGGCCGAGATACTGGAAGGCCGGCGGGAGCAGTTCGTCGCCGAGGTGAGTGCCGCCGAGGGCCTGACCACCCGCCAGGCGGGACGGGTGGTCGACGCTGCCATCGACCGGTGGGTGTGGTACGCCGGGTGGTCGGACAAGTTCGCCCAGGTCGACGGGGCGGCCAACCCGGTGGCCGGGCCCTACTTCAACTTCTCGGTGCCCGAACCCACCGGCGTCGTCGCCGTGGTGGCACCGCAGGTGTCGTCGCTGCTCGGCCTCGTGTCCGTGGTGGCCCCGGTGGTCGTGAGCGGCTGCACGTGCGTCGTGATCGCGTCCGAGGCCCGGCCCCTGCCGGCGGTGACCCTCGGCGAGGTGCTGGCCACCTCGGATGTTCCTGGCGGTGTCGTGAACCTGCTCACGGGCCACGTGGCCGAGCTGGCGCCGTCCCTCGCGTCGCACCTCGACGTCAACGCCATCGACCTCGGCGGCGTGGCGGATGCGGCGTTGGCCGTCGAGCTCGAGATCGAGGCGGCCGAGAACGTCAAGCGCGTGCGCCGGCCGGAGCAACCCGAGCCCGACTGGACCCTCACGCCGCACCCGAGCCGCATCCTGGCCTTCACCGAGGTGAAGACGGTCTGGCACCCGGTCGGTGTGTAGTCCGTAGCCAGTAGGTTGGATCGGCCGGTTCACCGTCGAAAGGATCCACCGTGTCGGACATGTCGGAGTGGAAGAAGTTCAACGAGGGCATCATCACCGAGTTCCGAGCCAACGACGGCATCGTCACCGGCCAGTTCGCCGGAGCGCCGATGCTGCTGCTCACCACGACGGGAGCAAAGAGCGGCAACCCGTACACCACACCGCTCGTCCACACCCGCGATGCCGATCGGTTGGTCATCATCGCCTCCAAGGGCGGCGCGCCCACCCACCCGGACTGGTACCACAACCTCAAGGCCAACCCGACGGTCACCGTCGAGGTGGGCACCGAGACGTTCCAGGCGACGGCCTCGGTCCCCGAGGGTGACGAGCGCCAGCGGCTCTTCGATGCCCAGGCCGAGCTGATGCCGAACTTCAAGGAGTACGCCGCCGGCACCACCCGGGAGATCCCGGTCGTGGTACTGGAGCGCCAGGCGTAGTCGCCCGGCGGCTCAGCTGCCGACAGACACGCCCAGCGCGTCCATCTTGGCCAGCGCGTACTGCGGTTTGATGCGCTCGTTGATGATGCGGAGGCGTTCGTCGAAGGGCGCGAACGCGCTCTTCATGGCGTTCACCGTGAGCCACTCGAAGTCGTCCCAGCCATAGTCGAAGGCGTCACGGAGCTGGCGGAGCTCACGCGACATCGATGTATCGCTCATCAGCCGGTTGTCGGTGTTGACGGTGACCCGGAAGCGCAGTCGGCGCAGCAGGCCGATGGGGTGGCTGGCGATGTCGGGCACCACGCCGGTGTTGACGTTGGACGTCGGGCACATCTCGAGCGGGATGCGGCGATCGCGGACGTACGCGGCCAGGCGGCCAAGCTGGTACTGGCCGTCCACGGTGGCGACGTCGTCCACGATGCGCACCCCGTGGCCCAGGCGCTCGGCCCCGCACCATTGCAGCGCCTCCCAGATGGACGGCAGCCCGAACGCCTCACCGGCGTGGATGGTGGCGTGGAAGTTCTCCCGCTGCACGTACTGGAAGGCGTCGAGGTGGCGGGTAGGGGGGTAGCCCGCCTCGGCCCCGGCGATGTCGAAGCCCACGACACCTGCGTCGCGCCAACGCACGGCCAGCTCCGCGATCTCGAGGCTGCGAGCGGCCGTCCGCATGGCCGAGAGCAGGGCATAGATGGTGAGGCCGGTGCCGGCCGAGCCTTGCCGGAACCCTTCGAGCACGGCGTCGACGGCATCGTCGAGGGTGAGCTTCTTCTCGAGGTGCAGCTCCGGGGCGAAGCGAACCTCGGCGTAGACGACACCGTCGCCGGCCAGATCCTCGGCGCACTCTCGGGCGACTCGGACGATGGCGTCGCGGTCCTGCATGACACCGACGGTGTGGGCGAAGGTCTCGAGGTACAGGACCAGGTCGTTGCGGCGGGCGCCTCGGTGGAACCAGTGCGCCAGATCGACCGTGTCCGTCGTGGGGAGGCCCTGGTAGCCGTACTCGCTGGCGAGCTCGATCACGGTGGTCGGGCGGACGCCGCCGTCGAGGTGGTCGTGGAGCAGGGCTTTCGGTGCCCGGACGATGGCCGCATCGGAGGGTTGCTCGCTCATCCCGCCACGGTACCGGCCCTGGTCGTGGCGCGGATCGGGCTTCTCGTGCGGGTTGCGCCGCCTACGGCGGCAGAGCGCCAACATGTTGGAGATCTGCCGCAAGTACGCTGCCGCGCCGTGAGCGCTGGACGCCTCTACCACGTGGGTTTCGGGCCGGACGACCTGCCCGAGGGCACCACGATCGCCCTGCTCTCGGGTGACCCGCAGCGCAGCGAGCTGATCGCCACCCGCTACCTGAGCGACGGCCGCGAGCTGGCCCGCAACCGTGGCCTCGACAGCTTCGTCGGCCGCCTCCCTTCCGGCGCCCCCGCCCTGTGCGCCACGAGTGGCATGGGTGCCCCCTCGATGAGCATCGTCGTCAACGAGCTGTTCCAGGCTGGCATCCGCACCATCGTCCGCATCGGGACCAGTGGTGCCATCCATCCGAACATCGCCGTGGGCTCCGTCGTCATCACCTCGGCGGCGGTCAGCAACCAGGGCGCCGCCGACGACGTCGCCCCGCCCGAATTCCCGGCCGCCGCGGATCCGTTCCTCACGGTGGAGCTCGCGGTGGCGGCGGCCGGCCTCGGCATCGAGCACCACGTCGGGGTGACCGCTTCCGCCGACACGTTCTTCGAGGGCCAGGAGCGCAGCGCGTCGTCAGCGAACCCGTACCTGATGCGCCGGTTGAAGGGCATGACCGACGAGTACCGGGACCTCGGCGTGCTCAACTTCGAGATGGAGGCGGCCACCCTGTTCAAGATGGGGCTGGTCTACGGCTTCGCCGCCGGATGCGTGTGTGCCGTCATCGCTCAGCGGACCCAGCGAGAGGAGCCCGACCTGGCCCTCAAGGACGCCGCCGTCGATGCCGCCATCCGGGTCGGGGTGGGCGCGGCCGATCGGTGGGCGAGCCTGCCGCAAGCACCGATGCGCCGCCGCCCCAGCTGAACCCGGCAGCTGGCAACGATCGGGGATGGTCAGCCGCGCCGACCCTCCATCTCGCTGGCCTCGAAGGCACCGGGGAGCACGTCTCGCATCGGGCGTACCACGCCGTCGCCGTCGAGCAGGCACGTCGGCCCGCCGTGCTCCCACAGCAGCTGGCGGCAGCGGCCGCAGGGCATCACCGGGGAGCCGT
>CAZTVJ010000252.1:0-13092 GCA_964616935.1 uncultured Acidimicrobiales bacterium
CGGCGTCAAGGGCGGCACCGAACACCGCAGCGGTGGTGGTGACCTCGGCCCGTTCCAACACCCGCTCGGCGTCCCGGGTCGAGGTGCGAGCCGCCTCGGCCATCACCTGCTCCGGGGCCGGTGTCACCACCGCCAGGCGCCGAGCGAACGCCACCGCCCGCCCCTCCAGGAACGACTGCAAGCGGCGCAGATCCCCCACCCCGGCCCCCACCGCAGCGCGGTCGGCACATGCGACATCGATCGCCATCACCGTCCTGAGCAGCCGCTGCGCTTCGCCAACTTCCATGCGAACGAGTGTAGAGAGGGGGTGTCACACAGTTCCCCAGCCCCTCACGATCTCTCTCACACTGACGACATCGGGCGTCGAGGGCGCTCCCGCTAGCGTCGGGCTGTGACGTCCGACGACGAGGTCGTCCTGCAGATCGCCGGCCACGAGGTGCGGGTCACCAGCCCGGCAAAGGTGTTCTTCCCCGGGCTGGGCGCCACCAAGCTCGACCTCGTGCGCTACTACGAGGCCGTGGCCGAACCCCTGCTGCGGGCAGCCGGTGGGCGCCCCGCCCTGCTGCAGCGGTTCCCGGACGGTGCCACCGGCAAGTCGTTCTTCCAGAAGCGGGTGCCCGCTGGGGCGCCGGACTGGCTGCAGACGACGATCGTCGAGACGCCGAACGGCACGACGTCGAACGCGCTCGTCCTGGCCGACCTGGCCCACGTGGTCTGGGCGGTGAACCTGGCCTGCCTCGGCTTCCACCTCTGGCCGTACCTGGCCGCCGATCCCGACCACGTCGACGAGCTGCGCATCGACCTCGACCCGACGCCCGGCGTGACGTTCGAGCAGCTGCGCGCCGCCGCGCAGCGGACGCACGAGCTGCTCGACGAGCTCGGCATCGCGGGGTACCCGAAGACGACGGGCAACCGCGGCATCCACATCTACGTGCGATTGGTGCCGCGCTGGGACGCGATCCAGGTCCGCGCTGCGGCCGTTGCCGTGGCGCGAGAGCTGGAACGGCGCCATCCGGAGCTGATCACTTCGGCCTGGTGGAAGGAGGAGCGCGGGCGACGGGTCTTCGTCGACTTCAACCAGAACGCGCCGCACAAGACGGTGTTCGGGGCGTGGTCGGCCCGGGCCCGCACCGGGGGGCAGGTCTCGACGCCGTTCGCCTGGGACGAGCTGGCGACGATCAACCCGGACACGCTCACGCTGGCCACGGTGCCCGCCCGGGTGGCCGAACGTGGTGACCCCTGGGCCGGGATGCCCGACGAGCCCCAGTCATTGGAGCCGCTGCTCGAGCTCTCGGCCCGTGATCTGGCCAGCGGCCTGCTCGACGCGCCGTGGCCACCGGTGTACCCGAAGATGCCGGGCGAGCCGCCCCGCGTTGCGCCCAGTCGGGCCAAGAAGGAGTAGGAAGGACGTCGAAGGGTCGCCGTCAGTCGCGGGCCAGCTCGGCCACGGGCACGAACCGGGCGATGTCGCCGTCGTACACGTGCACGTCGCCCGTCTCGATGCGGTACGTCCAGCCGTGCAGGCGCAGCTGACCGGTGGTGACGCGTGCCGCCACAGCCGGGTGGGTGCGCAGGTTCGCCAGCTGCGACACCACGTTCTGCTCCACCAGCAGCGGCATCAGCTCGTCGATCGTCGCTCCCGGGTGTGCTTCCACCACGGTGCGCCGGGCCGCCTCGGCATGAGCCAGCCAGCCGGCCACGCTCGGCAGATCCTTCAAGGCGTCAGGCTGGAGCAGACAGCGCATGGCCCCGCAGTCGAAGTGGCCGCACACGACGATGTGCTCCACCTTCAGCACCGAGACCGCGTACTCGATGGTGGCCGACACACCCCCGTACACCGAGCCGTGGGCCGGCACGATGTTGCCGACGTCCCGGCACAGGAACAGCTCCCCCGGCTTGGTCTGAGTGATGAGGTTCGGGACGACGCGCGAGTCCGAGCAGGTGATGAACAGCGCCATCGGGTCCTGCTGATCGGCCAGAGACGCGAAGTGCTCCCGCTCCAGCGGGAACACCTCGGCCTGGAAGCGGGCGACACCGACGAGCAGGTCCTCCATGGCGCCAGTGTAGGAGCCGGGGTACCAGCCGCCGCCAGCGAGCGGTGCCATCCTGCGCCCATGACTTCGCGGCGGCCGGCGAGACGAGCGATGCTCGCTGGGCTCCTCACCGTCGCCGCGTCGGCGTGCGCGTCGGCCGCGACCACAGCGACGACGGTCCCGCCGATCGTCTCCGCAACGACGGTCCCGCCCACCGCCACGACCACCGCGCCGACGACCACCGCACCGCCCGGCCTGTCGACCACGACCACGGCCGCGACGGTGCCAGCGACAACGAGCACCACGACACCACCCGCGGCCATCACACCCCTACCGCCCGACGTGCGCGCGCTGATGACCGGCCGGTCGTGGCGGCCCGGATGCCCGGTTGGCTTCGACGCGCTCCGGCTGGTCGAGGTGCCCTTCGTCGACCTCACCGGCACGTCGAGACGTGGGCACCTGGTCGTGCACGAAGACCACGCCGACGCAATTCTCACGGTCTTCGAGGAGCTGGCCCGCGCCCGCTTCCCCATCGAGCGCCTCGAGCTCGTCGACGAGTTCGCCGCCGACGACGACGCCTCCATGGCCGCCAACAACACGAGTGGGTTCAACTGCCGCCGGGTGGCAGGCACCAACCGCTGGAGCGAGCACGCCTACGGGCGCGCCGTCGACATCAACCCGAGGTTCAACCCATGGGTGCGCGGCGATCGCATCGATCCCCCGAGCGGTGCCGCCTACGCCGACCGCAGCCGCCGCGAACCCGGGATGATCCAGCCCGACGACGTCGTCGTGGAGGCCTTCCAGCGGATCGGGTGGGAGTGGGGCGGCAACCAACAGCGGGCGAAGGACTACCAGCACTTCTCGTCGAACGACCGTTGAGAAGTGCTCTCAGCGGGAGATCACCTCCGGTCCCGGCGAACCAGGACGATGCTCGACGTGACCACGCCGGCGAGCAGCAGAGCGAGCGCCACGACGAGCGCCGTCGACGCCGATCCGCCGGTCTCAGGCAGGACACCCGTCAAGGTGGTGGTGGATCGGGCCATCGAGGTCGGCAGCACCACCGCCGTCGTCGGCTGGGCCACCGAGGTCGGCAGCACCACCTCGGTCGTCACGGTCGGGGCCACGGTGGTCGTCGGCCAAGTCGTGGTGGTCGGCAATGTCGTGGTCGGCAGTGTCGTGGTCGGCGTGGCCCAGCACAGCACGACGTGATCGACGCCGCTCAGCACCACGGGCTTCAAGCCCAAGCCAGTGTCCGACAGCACCGGCGGGACGTAGCGGTAGAAGGCATTGGCCCCGTTCGGGTAGGTGCCCTTGTTGACGTACACGGCCTCGATCGGCAGCTTCGACGTGAAGTCGACCGTGCCCTGCGGGGTCAGCGTGACGGTGATGGTGTTGCCCTGCGACGTCTTGGTCAGCACGCCCGGCGGGATGCTGGCCGTACCCACCCGGGTGAAGCGGATCTCCTTCCAGGTCCCAGGCTCCACCCCGAAGTACGCCGCCATCGTGGTGCACCCCTGCGACCCGCTGGCAACCGGGATGGGGTCGACGCTGGCCGCTTTCACCGGCGACGCCATGCCCAGCCCCAGCACCACAGCTCCCAAGGCACCTGCCGCAACCGCCCACCATGCACGGCGCCGTGGCGACCGTGCCCTGCGTGTCAGCCCTGTCATCGGACTCACCTCTTCTGGCTGCCAGACCGCCAGGTTCGTCCGTGCTCAGGCGACCCGGCGCCCGACAGGCTTGTCAACATCGCTTGTCTCCTTGCAGTGTCGGCCGTCGCGAGCTCGTCGACTAGGGCCGATGGTCCTGTTCGGACGCCCCGCACCTCTCGGCGACGGCCCGCTGACTACGCGAACGCCACCACGACGACGGCCAGCGCGATCAGCCCGAGGTTGCGGGCCACCGAGCCCCAACCGACCGGGCGGCGCGACAACGACCCGAAGCATGCGCACGGGGCGGCCCGCCCGGACCGCAGCAACCGCACCAGGAACACGGTGAAGCCAACCAGCAGCACCGCGGCGGCCAGAGCCGCCAGCCGCCGGCCCCAACCGACCACCATCAACGCGCCAAGGGACAGCTCGACCACCGGCACGACGACTGCCACCGCCGACGGCACGCCGAGCGCCCGTGCTTGCGTCCGCCACGCCGACATCGCCGTGAGCTTGAGCGCACCCGACAGCAGCAGGACCAGGCCGAGAGCGATGGCCGCCACCCCGCCGAGCGTCACGGTGCCCTCACCCCGGTGCGAAGCAGCCCAGCTTCCCCCGGTTGAACAGCAGCGGGCCGGCGTCCTCACCGACCACGCCAAGCTCGAGCACGTGGCCGAGCACGAACCAGTGGTCGCCGGCACCGACCACCTTGTCGATGCGGCAGTCGATCCAGGCGACGATGCCGTCGAGGATGGGTGCCCCGGTCGCCGGCGCCGGCTGCCAGGAACGGTCGACGAACTTGTCGTCGGTCTCGCGGGCGAAGGCCCAGCACAGCTCGCCCTGGCCCTCGGCCAGCACGTTCACACAGAAGGCCCCGGCCTTGCGGATGCTGGGCCACGTCGTCGAGCTCTTGCCCGGCAAGAAGCCGACCAGCGGCGGATCGAGCGACACCGAGGTGAACGATCCGATGGTGAGCCCGACGGGGCCGCCCGGCGCATCTGCGGTGACGATGGTGACGCCCGTCGGGAAGTACCCGAGCACGTGACGGAACCGCGCAGAGTCGAACGTCGCACCGGACATGGCGACCGAGACTAGGCCGGGGCGGAGCCGGTCGGGGTCAGGGCTAGAGCTCGTCGTCGAAGCAGACCGTGAGCCCCTCGGCGGCGGCCAGCACCTCGATGCCGGTGGCATCGCCGAACGCGCCGTAGCAACGCATCAGGTCGTCGAGCGCGTCGTCCGTGCGGCCTGGGTCGTGGTGGAACAGGGCCAACCGCTTCGCGCCGGCTTCCTTGGCCACGAACATCGCGAACTCCGCGGTGCAGTGGCCCCAGTGCGACTTCTTCTGGAACTCGGGGATCGTGTACTGGGCGTCGTGGATCAACAGGTCCGCGCCGTCGGCCAGCTCGAGGACGCCCTCGGTGGTGCGAAGGCTGCCGTCCAGGGGCTGCTGGTGGTCGGGCAGGTAGGCGATGGTGGCGCCGCCGGAGCTGACCCGGTACCCGTTGGTCGGACCGATGTGCGGGATCAGCCGCGCCAGCACGTCGGCGTCACCCACGCGCAGCTTGCCCTCGGGGAGGTCGTGCAGCTCGATCCTGCTCGGGAGGTCGGCCACCCGGATCGGGAAGTACGGCGGTTGCATGAAGAAGTCGAACGCATCCGCCACCGGCCGGCCGTCCTCCTGGACCGGTGCGTAGATGTCGAACTCGGCCCCGGCCACCAGGACGGGCGGGAAGAAGGGCAGGCCCTGCACGTGGTCCCAGTGGAGGTGGCTCACGAGGGCCGTGGCGCGGTAGGTGCCGTCCGCCGGCTGCGTCGTGCCGTAGCTACGCAGGCCGGTGCCCATGTCGAACACGATCGGGTCCTGGCCGGGCGCATCCAGGACGACGCAGGCGGTGTTGCCGCCATACCGGTGCACGCTCGGGCCACAGCACGGTGTGGAGCCTCGAACGCCGTAGAACGTGACCTTGAGCACGGCACCCCCCTGTGGGACCTAACGCTAACGCTCCGAGAACGTTCGATGTCCAACCGGCAGTTCCGAACGTGACGGAAGTCGCACCTGGAGTCGGCAGTCGCTACCGTCCGGGCATGGCAGGTGCGGTCAGGCCACCAAAGCAGGGTCGGGTCACGGCCAACGGGGTGGACTTCGCCTACCTGGCCTGCGGGTCGGGGCCCCTGGCCCTTTGCCTGCACGGCTTTCCCGACTCGGCCCACACCTGGCGGCACCTGCTGCCGATGCTGGCCGAAGCGGGCTACCTCGCGGTCGCCCCGTTCATGCGCGGCTACGCACCGACGAGCGTTCCGGCCGACGGCCGCTTCCAGACGGCCGTGCTCAGCGAGGACGCGCTCGCCCTGCACGACGCGCTGGGTGGCGACCAGCAGGGCGTCATCATCGGCCACGACTGGGGAGCACCCGCCACCTACGGCGCCGTGGTCCACGAACCCGAGCGGTGGGCGCGCGCGGTCGGCATGGCGGTGCCGCCGGGCGGCGCCGTCGCCCAGGCGTTCCTGACCCAGGCCCAGCTCAAGCGCAGCTGGTACATGTTCTTCTTCCAGCACCCGCTGGCCGACATCGTCGTGTCCATGGACGACCTCGCCTTCATCGACATGCTCTGGGAGGATTGGTCCCCGGGCTTCGACGGCAGTGCCGAGACGCCGTTCGCCAAGGACTGCCTGCGCGACCCGGCCAACCTCGCCGCCGCGCTGGGCTACTACCGAGCCACCCTCGGCACCGGCTATCGCGATCCCGAGCTGGAGGAGATCGACGCGAAGACGTCGATGCCACTCCAGGTGCCCACGCTCTACTGCCACGGCGTCGCCGACGGGTGCATCGGCGTCGAGGTGGCCGACGGCGTGGCCGACGCCCTGCCCGAGGGGTCGGAGGTGGCGCTGTTCGACGGCCTCGGGCACTTCCTCCACCTCGAACGGCCCGACGTCAACGAGCGCATCGTCGAGTTCCTCAGCGTCTAGGAGACCGGCCCATGACCACGACTGCCCCGCTGCTGCCCGACGGCCTCGTCGTCGTCGTCAAGCAGGACTGCGCGACCTGCC
Organism: uncultured Acidimicrobiales bacterium; assembly: GCA_964616935.1. Lineage (GTDB taxonomy): Bacteria > Actinomycetota > Acidimicrobiia > Acidimicrobiales > Ilumatobacteraceae > CAZTVJ01. The sequence goes on from CAZTVJ010000252.1 coordinate 6,731, forward strand.
GGCTGGTGGTGCCCGTGCTCGCGCAGCTGGCCACCGAACCGGGGGTCGACCTCACGATCTACACCCAGGACGACCCCGAGTTCCCGCCGGGCCTCAAGGTCCTCGACGACACCGAGCTCGAGCTGAGCTGGCACCACGACATCGAGACGGTCCCCACGGTCATCATGGTGGTCGACGGCGTCGAGGTCGGGCGGACCGTCGGGTGGGACCGGGCTCGCTGGGAGGCCATCACCGGTGTCGAGGCCTTGGGCGAAGGTCTGCCCGAGTTCCGGCCGGGTTGCGGTTCACTGGCCGTCGACCCGAACCTCGTCGATGAGCTGCGCGCCCGCTACAGCGGATCGTCGCTGCGCAGCCGGCGCGTCGAGCTGGCCGACCTCGAGGACGACGCCGAAGCCCTGTTCGACCGGGGCTGGACCGACGGGCTTCCGGTGGTTCCGCCCACCGAGGAGCGCGTGCTGCGGATGCTGGAGGGCACCACCCGTGCGCCCGACGAGATCGTCGCCGTCGTGCCGCCCGACCTCGTCCCGGTCACGGTCGAGAAGGTGGCGGTGAACGCGGTGATGGCCGGCTGCAAGCCGGAGTACCTGCCGGTCGTGCTAGCCTGCGTCGAGGCCGCCTGCACCGACGAGTTCAACATCCACGGGGTGCTGGCCACCACCATGCCCGTCGGGCCGGTCGTCATCGTGAACGGGCCCATCCGCCGAGCCATCGGCATGAACGCCGGTGTCAACGCCCTCGGGCAGGGCAACCGGGCCAACTCGACGATCGGCCGCGCGCTGCAGCTCGTCGTGCGCAACATCGGTGGCGGACGCCCAGGAGGCGTCGACCGCGCCACCCTCGGCAACCCGGGCAAGCTGTCGTTCTGCTTCCCGGAGGACGAGGAGGGGTCGCCGTGGGAGCCGTTCGCCACCAGCCGGGGCGCGGCACCGGGCGTCAGCACGGTCACCCTGTTCGCCGGTGAAGGGCCGCGCTGCATCGTGGATCAGCTGTCGCGTGAGCCCGAGTCGTTGGCGTCGTCGATGGCCGCGTGCCTGCGAACCGTCCATCACCCGAAGCTGCCCCTCGGGTTCGACGCCATCCTGGTCGTGTCACCCGAGCACGCCCGCGTGTTCGCCGAGGCAGGGTGGAGCCGCCAACGCCTCGAGGACGAGCTGTTGGCCCGCCTCCAGCTGCCGGGGAGCGAGATCGTGCGGGGCGCGGGCGGCATCGCCGAGGGCGTGCCCGAGGCCTTCAAGGACGCCACACTGCCCAAGTTCCGTCCCGGAGGTCTGCTCATCGTCCACGCGGGAGGCGGTGCCGGGCTGTTCTCTGCCATCATCGGGGGGTGGGTCAACGGCGCCGTCGGCAGCCAGCCCGTCACACGCGAGATCGGCTAGGGGGCACCTGATGGCACGAGTCCTGCTCGACCCGACGAGCGAGCGCACGGTCGCCGAGCGCACCTTGCTCGCCCGGCCCGCCTCCATCCAGGGTCGCACCATCGGCCTGCTCGACATCTCCAAGCCACGCGGCGACGTCTTCTTGAACCGCCTGGAGGAGCGCCTCAACGAAGCCGGTGCCCGGGTCCTGCGCTACAAGAAGCCGACCTTCACGAAGCCCGCCCCGGTCGACCTGCGCCACGAGATCGCGATGCAGTGCGAGCTGGTCATCGAGGCGCTTGCCGATTGAGGCAGCTGCACGTCGTGCAGTGTGCACGACATCGTGGATCTCGAAGGACGGGGCCTGCCCAGCGTGTTCGTGGCATCGGCCGAGTTCGTCCAGGCTGCCGACTCCCAAGCCACCTCGCTCGGCTTCCCGACCGTGGCCAGGGTCTTCACCCCCCACCCCATCCAGGACCGCACCGACGACGAGATGCGGTCCTACGCGGACGCGGCCTACGACGAGATCGTCGAGCACCTGACCAACGGCGCGTGAGCCCCTGCGGGCTCGGACCCGGGCCTACCATCGGCGCGTGAGGAAGCACATCGCAGGCCTGCTGGCCGTGATCCTCGCCGGCGCGGCAGCCATGGTCGTCCCCGCCCGATCGGCGGTCGCTGCCACCCCCGGTGTGCTGCTCGTGGGCGACTCGGTGATGGCCGCGTTCAACTTCGGCTACGGCGGCGGCGGGCTCGGGGCCATCTCGAGCGGCTACACCGTCACCCTCCAGGCCGCCGTGTGCCGCCGGTTGACGAGCGCCGGGTGCCTCTCGGGCGGCACGCCGAGCAGCGCGCTCCAGGTGCTGCAGTCCTACCGCGGTCGACTTCCCCGCACCGTCGTCATGACCGTCGGCTACAACGAGCGCGACAACATGGCGGCCAAGGTCGACACGATCATGCGCGAGGCCACCACCTACGGCGCCACGAGGGTGATCTGGCTCACCTACCAGAACGTCCGGAACCCTTCGTCCTATGCAGCCCCCAACGCCGCCCTTGCCGCTGCACCGGCCCGCTGGCCGCAGCTCACGGTGGCCGACTGGAGGGCCTACAGCGCCGGATGGCCATCGTGGTTCAACACCTCGGACGGCGTGCACCTCACCAGCTCGGGCGCCACGGCCTACGGCCAGCTGATCCGCGCCAACCTCGACCGCTTCGCCGCGCCGCCGCCTCCCCCGCCCCCCGACCCGAGATGCGACCCGAACCTGGCCGCCGGCAACGCCGCGCCCCCCGCGGTGGTCCTGCCTGCCAACCCGCTCCCGGCCGGCGCCCGCGTCACGTCGCTGAAGCCCGTCCGGCTCGCCGACACCCGACCGGGACCGCGGCTCGGGCCAGGGCGGACGTTCGACGTGACCATCGCCGGCGTGGCCGGTGTGCCGAGCGAAGCCGTCGGTGCGATCGTCAACCTCACCGCCGTCGATCCGTGCGCTCCTGGCTACCTGACGGCGTACCCGTCGGGCTCGCCGAACCCGCCGGTGGCGTCGAGCTCGAACTTCCGAGCCGGACAGGTGATCGCCAACCTCGCGATGGTCCGACTCGGGACCAACGGCGCCATCACGGTCCTCTCGTCGGCCCAGAACGACGTGCTCGTCGACCTGGTGGGCTACCTCCACCCCACGCAGGGCTCCCTGGTGAACGCCATCGACCCCGTGCGGATCCACGACACCCGTCCGAGCGCCGTACCGGCTGGCTGGGAGATCGCCGTGATGGTGGGCGGGGCCAAGGGAGCCATCCCCGCCTCCCCCGGTGTGACCGCCGCCTGGCTGAACGTCGCCGTCGACGATCCGGCCGCGGCGGGCTACCTGACGCTGTACCCCGGCCCGTGCAACCCCGCGAACCGGCCCGAGGCGTCGACCCTGAACTACGCGCCCGGCCAGACGATCGCCAACCTCGCGGTGGCCGGGGTGGGTGCCGACGGGACGGTGTGCATCTACACCTCGGGCGCCGCCAAGGTGATCGTGGACGCCACAGCCTGGAACGGGAGCACGGGTGGCGGCGTCGTGCCGGTCACCCCGCAGCGACTGGTGGACACCCGACCGGGCGCCGCGGCCATCCACGCCGCGCTGAAGGGCCGCATCCAGACGGCGCCGCTCGAGGTGCCGGCGGGTGCGTCGTCGGGCGTTCCTCCGGCCGCCACGGCCGTCGTCGTGAACGTGACCGTCGTCGGCCCGGTCGGCCCTGGGTGGCTCACAGCCTTCCCCTGCGGAGTCGCAGCGGCGAACACGTCCAGCGTCAACTACGCGGCCTTCGACGTCCGGCCGAACCAGGTAGCGATTCGCATCGGCGCAGGTGAAAAGGTATGTCTGTCCTCGTCAGCCCTCACGGACGTGATCGTCGACCTCGCGGGGTGGGTCACCTGAATGCCACGCTCCGTGGTCGTCGGCGGCGATTTGAGCCGAACGGCTCAGGGACCCCGACTGGACGTCGGGTCTACCGTCAATTCGTGCGCCGCATCTCCAGCATCCTCCTTGCATCCACGTTCTCGCTCTCCGGCCTCGCCGTGCTCGCCCAAACCGCAGCACCCGCGCAGGCCGCGACACCGGGAACCCGCGTCTCCCTCATCGGTGACAAGCCCCTGACGGGCTTGATGAACGCACCGAAGTCCACTCGGGACATCATCCAGCTCACCTACCCGATGAACATCGACGGCACCGCGTGTCGTGGCTCGGTGCGCAGCTCGTGCGTGGACGCGCCGCCCGCCGCTGGTCTGCCCTCCTCGGCCTACGACGTCGTGAAGACCAACAGCGGCCAGCTCGGCGAGATGGTCGTGATCATGACCGGCTACAGCGACCTCATCGCCAGCCCCAGCTCGAACCCGCCGGACATGACGCCGTTCAACAAGGACTTCACCACCCTGATGACCGAGCTGAACAACCAGCCGACCGTGCAGAAGGTCTTGGCCCTGAACCTGCGCACGTCGGATGCCCGCATCCCGGCGCTGCAGATCAACAAGTACAACGCCATCAACGCTCGCATGGCCGTGTACGACGCCGACAACGCCACCTACCCGAAGCTCTTCGTGGGTGACTGGAACACCATCAGCGCCACGCTGAACTGCGGCGGCACCGACGACGGCTGCTTCCCGAACGACCCGATCGTCCCCGGCGCCAACACCGGTGCGTCGGCGTTCGCCAGCTACCTCATGACGCAGCTGACCGCGCTCGCTGCCAGCCCCGGGCCCGGCACGCCGCCGGCCGTGGGGAACCGCTGCCTGCCCTCGAACGGCACCGGCTTCGCCCCGTACTCGTTCCAGCCACTCGAGCCTGGTTACCCGCCCGTTCCGCCGCCGGCGCAGAAGCCCGACCCGGGCGAGTTCACGTCGATCGCGCCCGTGCGGGTGTTCGACTCGCGAGCCACCCGTCCGGTGGCCGCCAACCAGCTCCTGCGGATCCAGGTCGTCAACGACGCATGGAACGTGCCGCCCAGCGCGGTGGCCGTGGCCCTCAACGTCACTGCCGTCTCCCCGTGCGCCGCAGGCTTCCTCACCGTGCTTCCCTGCGCCCCCAGCGGGGTGCCCGAGGTCTCGAACGTGAACTTCGCGGCCTTCACGAACGTGCCCAACGCCGTCACCGTGCGGACGGGAACGCTCGGCCGGGTGTGCATCTTCGGCTCTGTCCAGACAGACGTGATCGTCGACGTCAACGGCCACTACAGCGACGTCGGCTCGTTCCACGCCAGCCCCACCCCGATCCGGGTGACAGATACCCGCACGGGTACCATCTACGACCCGGGCACGGGCGCCATCCCGGCCGGTGGCATCCGCCCGATCACCCTGCCGGTACCTGATGGCACGACGGGCGTCGCGCTGAACGTCACGGCCCTCGTGCCTGCTGCCGCCGGCTTCATGACCGTGTTCCCAGGTCCCTGCGGCGCCGGCAACAAGCCCGAGGTGTCCAACCTCAACTTCACCGCCTTCCAGGTGGTGCCGAACTACGTGGCCGTCAAGGTGCCGCCCAGCAAGCAGATCTGCGTGTTCTCCTCCGTGACGAGCAACCTGCTGGTCGACCTCAACGGCACGTTCGGTCCGTCGGGCTCGACCCTGAAGGCGCTCCCGCCTGAACGCGTCCTCGACACCCGCGGTGGCGCCAAGGTCCAACCGTTCGTCCCTTACACGGTGAACGTGCGCACCCTGGCTACGCCGGACCTGCCGGCCAACACCGAGGGCGTGCTGCTCAACGCCACCGTGGTCGGGCCCAGCACCGCCGGCTACCTCACCCTCTACCCATGCGGCACGACGCCACCGGACGTCTCGAACCTCAACTACGTGGCCTTCGACGTCCGACCCAACCTTGCGGACGCCAAGCTGAACGCCAGCGGCCAGGTGTGCCTCCTGTCGTCGGCCACCACCGACGTGCTGCTCGACCTGACGGGCTACTACTCCGTCTGATCGAGTTCCCATCGAGTCGCCGACCGCCGCCACCCTCCGTGGCGGCGGTCGGCGTTTTCGGTACCCTCCGTGGCATGGCACGCCTGTGGCGGGGGGCGGCGGCCCTCCTCCTCGTCGCCGTGTCCCTGGTCCTCTCCGACCCGACGATCCCGACCGCAGGCGCCGCCACATCGCGCCTGCGGGTGAGCCTGCTGGGTGACTCCGTGGCCGCGGGCATCGGTGCCAGCCCGGCTGCCAGGAAGGCACTCGGCGCCGTCGAGCTGTCCATCGACGCGCGGGTCTGCCGCCGCACGGCGACGGCCGGCTGCACCTGGCGAGGCTCGGCGCCGCCATCGGTGCGTGACGTGGTGCGGTCGGCGCCGAGGCAGCTCGGTGATGTCGTCGTGATCGTCAGTGGCTACAACGACGACCCTCGTCGGTTCCGCGCCGACGCAGCCGCCGTGGTGCGCGACCTCGTGGCGGCCGGCGTCCGCCAGGTGGTGTGGCTCGACCTGCGCACGACTGCCTCCTTGGCCCCTGCCGCCGCCGCTCGCCACGCCGCCGTCAACCAGTCGCTGCGCGCGCTC
>CAZTVJ010000253.1:0-12318 GCA_964616935.1 uncultured Acidimicrobiales bacterium
GCACCGACGTCGGTCTCGAGCCTGCGTTCGTGGAGGCCATGGAGCAGGCAGCGGAGTCGGGCCGGGCGGTGCTGGCGGCACCGGTGGACCGCAAGGACGGCACGACGGTCAACGGCCGGCCGGCCGAGGTCGACCTCGCCATGTTCGCCCCGGTCTATCGGAGCGATGTCCCGATCAGCACCCCCAGCGACCGCAAGGCCGCCCTGCTCGGCTTCGCCATGACGTCCTTCCAGCCCGATGCGCTCTTCAAGGCCATCGACCCGACGGCGGGCCGGGCCGTCAGCTGGTCGATCACCGATGTCGAGTCCGGCCAGCTGCTGGATCGATCCGCGCAGCCGACGGACACGTTCTCCTCGTCGCGCGACATCGACGTGCTGGGTCGCAACTGGACGGCGCGGGTGCAGCCGACCGAGAGCTTCACCAGTGCGTCCTCGCGCCTCTCGCCCTACCTGTTCGCGGCGGTCGTGGCGGCCCTGTCGCTCGTGCTCGCCGCGCTCGCCTGGTGGGTGGCCATGGGCCGAGATCGGCTCACCCGCCAGGTCGACGAAGCCGTCGTCGCTCGCACCGCCGCCGAACAGCGGTTCCGGGCCGCCTTCGAGGACGCGCCCATCGGCGTCGCCCTGCTCGACCTGCAGGGCAACGTCGTCACCACCAACTCGGCCGCTGCCCTCATCGCTGGTCGGGGTGTGGCCGAGCTCGTCGGCGTCAACGTGCTCGACCTCATGGAGGCCACCACGCGCAACGACGCCACGGCGGCGGTGGAGGCGGTCCTGGACAAGGGCCGCCACAGCGCCAGGTTCGAGTGTGGGCTGCTGCTGCCCGACGACTCCGTGCGCCGCTGCCGGGTGTCGGTTGGCCGGTCGGCCGATCCCACCGACGGCGAGCCGAACCTGCTCATCCACCTCGAGGACATCTCGGTCGAGCACACCCTCGCACTCGCCCGTGACGAGGCCGAGCAGCGCTTCCGCGCGGCGTTCGACGATGCGCCCGTCGGCATGGCGTTGCTCGATCTCGAGGGTCGCTTCCTCCAGACGAACGAGGCGTTCGCCGACATGCTCGGCTACTCGATCGCCGCCCTCATCGGTCGGCACATGGCCGAGGTGACCCACGACGAGCACATCAAGGCGGACAAGGCCGGGTTGGCCGACGTCATCGCCGGGCTGCGGCCGAGCCACGCTGGTGAGACGAGGATCCTGCGCGTCGACGGTGAGCCGCTCTGGGTGCTGTTCCAGACGACCGTCATCCGCGAAGGTGACGATGCCCGCTACGTCCTCACCCACGTCCAGGACATCACCGAGCGCAAGAGCTACGAGGGCCAGCTCCGCTACATGGCGGACCACGACCCCCTCACCGGGCTGTTCAACCGCCGCCGCTTCGAGGAGGAGCTGCAGCGCCAGCTGTCCCTGGTCAGCCGGTACGGCCCTGCCGGCGCGCTCCTGGTGCTCGACCTGGACCACTTCAAGGCCGTCAACGACACGCTCGGTCACCACGCCGGCGACCGGCTCATCGTGTCGGTGTCCGAGATGCTCCGTCGTCGCCTCCGGGAGACCGACGTGCTGGCCCGCCTGGGCGGCGACGAGTTCGCCGTGCTGCTACCCCGGGCGAACCGGGCCGAGGCCGAGCATCTGGCGGCGGTGATCGTCGAGGCGGTGCGTACCGAGGTGGAGGTGGGCAACGGTGACCGCGGCCGACGTGTCACGACCAGTGTGGGCGTCACCCTGCTCGACGACCCCTCGCTCACGTGGGAAGAGGTCGTGGCCAACGCGGACCTCACGATGTACGACGCCAAGGAATCGGGACGCGATCAGTTCGCGATCTACTCACCCTCCATCGACCGGGTGAACCGGGCCAAGGTCCGCCTGGCGTGGGCCGAGCGCATCCGCCGCGCCCTCGACGAGCAGCGCTTCGTGCTGCACGCTCAGCCGGTCATCGACATCCGCACCGGTGCGACCACGCAGTACGAGCTGCTCGTGCGGATGCTGGGCGAGGACGGCGAGCTGCTCGCGCCCGGCCTGTTCCTGCCGGTCGCCGAGCGCAGCGGCCTCATCACCCGGCTCGACTGGTGGATCATCGAGCGAGCGGTCGAGCTGCTGGCCACCGAGGTGCGCACCGGCCGGTGGATGTCGCTCGAGGTCAACCTGGCCGGTCCCACGGTCGCCGACTCCTCCACGATCCGCCACATCGAGTCGATCCTGCGCGGCAGTGGCGTCGACCCCACCAGCCTCATCTTCGAGATCCCCGAGAAGGTGGCGGTCGCGGACATCGAGTCGGTGCGTACGTTCGCCCGCGAGGTTGCCACCCTCGGGTGTCGCTTCGCCATCGACGACTTCGGGGCCGGGTCGGGTGGCTTCCACTACCTGCGCGACCTCAGCTTCGACTTCTTGAAGATCGACGGAGCGTTCGTGTCGGAGTGCCGCCACAACCCGACCGATCAGCTCGTCATCGAGGCCGTCGTGCGCATCGCCCGGGGCCTCGGCAAGCGAACGATCGCCGAGGCGGTCACCGACGCCGAGACGCTGGCGTACCTCTCGGGCATCGGCGTGGATCTCGCTCAGGGGTACCACATCGGCTCACCGGCCGACGTCGCCGAGGTCTTCGCGCTCGACGCCAAGTTCGTGGACATCGAACGCCACTTCAACACCTGAGCACCAGCCCGGTACAGTCCGGCGCCGTGACCGGACCAGCGCTTCCCGACGGTGCCGACGCGCACGTCACCGCCTTCGTCGAGTGCCGACGGGATCGCGTCGAGCTGGCGGCCGGCCCGGTCAACTGGATGCCGATGCCACCGGGCGTGCCGGGGTTCCTGGGCAAGCCGAAGGCTCGGTTCCAACCCGATGGCCAGGGCGTGAAGGCCACCCTGCGGTGGGGTCTGGCCAGCATCAGCCTGAAGGCCTGGATCGACGACGGCCTCTTGGCCGCGGAGACCACGGGGTTCGCCTACGGCCTCGAGGGTGCGATCCAGCGGTGGGTCGACGGCATGAACGAGCAGCTGAGGAGCAAGGGTCGCCGTCTCGATCGTGTGATGCTCGTCGGTGACGACGTCGTCATCACCAAGCACATGGCCGCCGAGACCGACTCCGGCTCGTAAGACGTTCCCGCCGCGGGAGGACGGTCAGCTGGGGCGGTGTCGGCGGAGCAGCTCGGCGCCGAGCGCGGCGAGGCCGGCGCCGGGAAGGGTCACCATGGTGCGTTGCACGATGCCGTTCCACGGGCTGATCGCCCCGGATGCGAAGACCACGAGCGACGTAAGGGTGACGGCGCTGCCGGCCACGGCGGGGATGACGAGGTGCTGCCAGAGCGGGTCGTCGCGGAAGCGGGCGGCGAGCGCGATGGGCGCGGCGATGAGGCAGACGTACACCACGCCCGCGGCGAGGTCGTGCCCGTCGTTCTTCCAGGATTGGTCGTCGACGCCTTCGGGCCGCGTCAGCAGCATTCGGTCCCGGCGCAGCAGTCCGGCCGCCAACCCGGCCATGCCACTCGCCTGGATGAGCCGCGGCCCCCAGCCGGCCCGCTCCCACCCACCCAACGCGTCCTCCAGGGCACTCCCCGCCGCGATCGTGCAGGCCCCGAGGACGAGGAAGCCGGTCACCATCAGCTCTGGGTTGCGGGCATCGGGCGCGGCGAGACCGCTGATGTGCTCCTCCCGGATGGAGTAGCCGGGCTGGCGCGAGGCGCTCAGCGCCCACGCGGCCGTGAACGCAGCAGGGCCGACGATGCCCCCGAGCGCTCTGAGTCGGTACCACCGCCGCATGAGGCGCACCGTATCTTCGGCGGTCGACGACCTTGCCCCGACGGCTACCCGCTGGCCCGCCTCGTGCCCTGTCGCGCCCTTCACCGGCCCTCGGTACGCTCCTGGCGATGGACCAGGGGACGAACGACGCAGTGGCCGGTGTGGTGACGCAGGTCTGGCGCTACCCGGTGAAGAGCATGCAGGGCGAGCGGTTGGACGCCGTCGAGCTCGACCTCAACGGGGTCCGGGGCGACCGCGGGTGGGCGGTGCGCGACGAGGTTCGTGGCGGCATCCGGGGTGCCAAGAAGCTCGGCCGTCTGATGGAGCTGGCGGCGGCCTACCTTGGCGAGCCCCCGGCGGCCGGGTCGACCCCTGCCGTGATCACGCTGCCCGACGGTCGCACGGTCCGCACCGACGCACCCGAGGCCGGCGCGCTGGTGAGCAAGGCCATCGAGCACGAGGTCACCGTCTGGCCGCTGCTGCCCGCCGACGCGCTCGATCACTACCGCAGGGGTGCACCCGATTCCACCGACGTGATGGAGGAGCTGCGGGCGATCTTCGCCTTGGAGCCCGAGGATCCCTTGCCCGACCTCTCCGTCTTCCCTCCGGAGATCATGGAGTTCGAGTCACCGCCGGGCACCTACTTCGATGCCTTCCCCCTCCTGGTCATGACGGAGCAGTCGCTCGCCTCCTTCCAGTCGCTGGCCGGCGAGTCCCGCATCGACGTCCGACGGTTCCGGCCCAACGTCGTGCTGTCCGTCGACGACGGCACGCGCTTCCCCGAGCAGGGCTGGATCGGCCGCCGGCTGCAGATCGGTGCCGCGACCATCGCCGTCCCGGCCGGTTGCCCGCGATGTGTGATGACCACCCGCGGGTTCGCCGACCTGCCCCCGGACCGTTCGATCATGCGCACGCTCGTCCGCGAGACGAGCCAGATCCTCGGCGTCTACGGCACGGTCGTCCAGCCGGGGACCCTTCGCGTCGGCGATCCCGTCCTGGTCACCGACTGATCGATGTCGATCGTCGCGCTGGTGCTGCTCGGCGCGGCGACGTCGGCCGTGGGTGCGGTCGGCGGCATCGGTGGGGCGGTGCTGCTCGTGCCGATCCTGGTCGCGTTCGGGGTCGACCCCTGGCAGGCGGCGCCCCTCGGTCTGGCCTCGGTGGCGGCCGGGTCGTTGGCGGCCGGCCCTCGTCAGCTCGGCTCGGGCCTCGTCCACCACCGACTCGGGGTGACGCTCGAGTCGGTCGGCAGCGCGGCCACCGTCGCCGCCGCCCTGGTGAGCACCCGCGTGTCGGCCGCCACCTTGGAGGCCGTCCTCGCGGCGGCCGCTCTGGCCGGAGCCGTCGCCGCCGTCGCTCGCAAGGGCGTTCGCAACCTGCCCCAACCCGAATTCGCCTCCGAGGTCTACGGCGAGTGGCCGGGGACGCTCGGCGGCGTCTACCCAGGCCCGGGCGGCTCGGTGCCGTACCAGGCCCGGCGGTTACCCCTCGGGCTGTCGCTCATGTCGGTGGGTGGTGTCGTTGCCGGGCTCACCGGGGTAGGGGGTGGGTTCCTCAAGACCCCCGTGATGAGCGAGGTGATGCACGTACCGGTCAAGGTCGCCGCCGCCACGACGACGTTCATGAGCGGCATCACGGCAGCCGCCGGGCTGGCCATCTTCACGCGGCAGGGGCGGGGGACGCCGGCCGACCTCGCCGCCGTGATCGTCGGAGCGCTGGCCGGCGGGCGGATCGGTTCGGTGCTGCAGGGCCGGCTCAGCCCCACCGTCTCGCGGCGGCTGCTAGCTGTGCTGCTTGTCGCCGTCGCCGTGCTGGTGCTCACGTGAGCGACCCCTGGTTCGACGCGGTCGGGCTCCCGTGGAGCGACCCGAAGGCGGGTCGTCAGCGCCGCCTGCTCCGGTTCCTCGTCGTGGCCGTCGTCGCGGCGGCGGGCGCTGCGGTGCTCGCCCTCGTCGTACCCGGCTCGGTCGGCCAGGCGGCTGCCGTCGTCGCCGTCGCCATCGTGATCGTCGCGCCCCTCGTGCGGGTGGCCTGGCTCGCCTCGCGCTGGTTCCGCAAGGGCGACCGCCGGTTCGCGCTGGCGGCCGTGGCGGTGCTCGCCGTCGTGGCCGTGGGTGTCGCCCTCGCCTAGCTCGCCGAAGGGTGAGCCCCGCGCTAGCCCGCGGCTCGGTGTGCGTAGGCCTGGAGCTGCTGGATGACGCGGTCGAACGTGGCCTTGTCGACCGCGGCTCCCTCCCGGCGCACCTTGGTCGGCGTCACCCGGAGGATGCGGTCCAGCTTCACGTAGCTCACGCGCCCGCTGTCGTCCCACGCGCCAGAGCCCAGCTCGATGGAGTCCGGGTGGTCGGTGTGGTCCTTGCTGGTCAGTGGCAGCACGGCGAGCTGGCTGCCCACCGTGCCGATCACGAGCACGGGACGGTCCTTGCCCTGCTTCGGGTCCTCCTCGTAGGGCACCCACGTCCAGACCACCTCGCCCGGGTCGGCATCGCCGTCCTTGCTCGGGGCGTAGACGATCTGCAGGCGGCCCTTCGGCGTGACAGGTTGGGGCCGCTTGCGCAGGCGGTTCAGGAGGCTACGGAACACGGGCGGGGACCGTAGTCGCGCCACGCGGAGTCCGTCGGTGCCGTCCCGTCACTCGACGACGGTGCGCGGCGCGTGCAGCGAGCCGTACAGCCCGGGGCCGTGCACGCGCAGGCCGGCGAGGAACTGCCGGCTCACCTCGTGGGCGCCCCGCAGCAGCTCGCGCGAGTGGCTGAAGTCGAGGGGTGAGATGCGCTTCACCTGCGGTCCGGGCAGGTACACGACGGGCATCTCGGCGCTCACCATCGGCAGCTCCAGGGCGGCCTGTTGGCGAGCGGCAACGGTGAGGACGAAGAGCAGGACGTCACCCATGGTCTCGGGCAGCCGCCAGCCCCGGCCGGGGAACGCGCAGTCGAGCACCACGAGTGACTTGGCACCGAGCGCGACGGCTTGGCGCATGGGTACGTTCGCCACCAAGCCACCGTCGTAGAGGGTGCGGCCGTTGTGCCAGACCGGCGGCAGCACCCCCGGGATCGAGGCGCTGGCCACGACAGCCGGCGCCACCAGCCCGGACGTGAGCACGACCGGTTCGGCCGTCTCCGCATCGACGGTCACCGCCCCGAAGGGGAGCGCGAGCTGCGAGAAGGTCGACGCCGTCAGCTGGGACCGCACCAGCTCGCCGAGGGAATCGCTGTCGAAGAGGAACGTGCGAGAGCTGCGCAGTGTCCGCAGCTGCTGCCAGGCCCGACCGGGGAACACCCGTTCCCTGCGCATGTCGGGCCACAGCTTGGCGAGGCGAGCCGCGGCGTGCTCCGGGTCGTCGGCCAGCAAGGAGCCGTTCAGTGCACCGACCGAGGTGCCGACGACGAGATCGGGGCGCACGCCCGCTTCGTGGAGCGCGAGCAGCATCCCGGCTTGTGCGGCGCCGAAGCTGCCGCCACCACCGAGCACGAACCCGACCGGCTGGGGAAGATCGATGGCCATCACCAAGCATCACATCGTCGCCGTTCGCGCAGGTCAGACGGGCTCGTCTGGCTCGTCGGGCTCGTCGGGCTCGTCGACCAGGAGCTGACGGCGCTGGGCGAGCTGGATCGAGCGGACCCAGCGCTGCTCGGACAGCTCCTCGATCCCGCCGCGATCGAGGCGCGCCGGGACCACGGTGCCGCTCCGCCACGGGGCGCCCAGCACCGCCAGCCGGGCCTGGCGGTCGGCATCGGGTGGGCGGGTCATCGTGACGAACACGTCGTAGCCCGCATGGGGCGCGTCCGGATCGTCGAGTGCCATGATCAGGGCGGCGTCCAACTTCGCGTAGCGCGTCGGGCCTCCTCAGAGCTGACCGACGTCGAGGAGGCCGGCACCCCACTTCTTGTCCCACGAACCTGCCCGCTTGCCCGGGATGGCCGAGGCCTTTCGCAGCGCTGCCCGCACCTGATCAGGGTCCAGGAGAGGGTTCGCCTGCAGGAGAAGAGCCACCACACCGGTCACGAAGGGCGTGGCCATGCTGGTGCCCTGCATCGCGACGTGGCGCGCGTCGACCACGAACGCGGGGTCGGGCGCCGAATCGCGGGAGAAGGCCGACACGATCATGGAGCCAGGAGCCGCCACGTCGGGCTTGCGCACTCCGTCGCGGCGTGGGCCCTCGCTCGAGAACGAGCTGACGTCGTCGAGCGTCTCGCCGTTCTCCCACGTGGTGCCCGAGCGGTCCCGCCACTGCGGGCGGGTCGTGAACGCCGCCACGGTGACGACGTTGGCGGCCGCGCCAGGTGAGCCGATCTTCATCTCGTCGGCTACGGCCTGGCCCCCGAAGCGGGTCACACCGCCCAGGTCGTCGAGGGCCCACAAGTCGACACGACCGCTGCCCTTCACGGTCGCCCCTCGGAACCGCAGCACCCACGTACCGCCGGCCACGCTGAACGAACCGGTGTGCCGGGTGATCTCGATCGCCACGTTGTGGTCACCGTTGGCGGGGTCGGGGCCGCCGGCGATGATGCGGACCCTGCCGTCCGGCAGGCTGTAGCTCAGGGCCGGGTTGCCGGTCGTCTGCCGCGCCTGGAACGGCGTCGACACCCCTGAGGGTCCGGCGACGGCCACCTCCAAGCGGTCGACGTCGTCGTACCACCCGTTGACGAACACCGTGGACGGTCCGGAGTCGTCGGCCGTGGTCGGCACCGTCATGCGGACGCTGCGGGTGCCGCCGCCGGGCACCTTGACGGTGGCGTGGATGTCGTCGTTGCCCTCGTTGCCTGCGGCCACGCACGCGATGCGGCCTGGTCCGACGCGCGAGTCGATGAACTGCGAAAGGCCGTCGGTGCCGTCGTGGGCGTCGGCGTGGCCCCCAAGGCTGAGGTTGACGACACAGGGGAGACCGAGGTCGGCGGCGACGCGGAAGCAGTAGTCGACCCCGTCGGCGATGTGGGCATCCGTGAGGTCCGTCTTCACGATGACGAGGCGGGCGCCGGGCGCGACGCCGGGGAACTTCGTGTCCTTGCCGGCCGCCGTGCCGGCCACGTGGGTGCCGTGGCCCACCTCGTCGCGTGAGAGCTGCAGCTGCGTGCCGGTCAGCTCGGCCCCGTAACCGCCCTCGGGCACGCCCGGCCCCGGCAGCGTCTGGTCCCAGATGCTCAGGACGCGACGCCGGAACGCGGGGTGCTGCGCATCGATGCCGGTGTCGACGACGCCGATCACCACGCCCTTGCCCGACGCGCCCGTGCGGGTCACGTAGTCAGCAACGTGCACCGTCGCCTGCGCCTGGTCCATCGTGGTCTTCAGCCGGCGCGAGAGCGAGATCCGCTGGATGGCCGGGTCCTCGGCCACGGTCTCGATGCGGTCGAGGGGCACGATCGCCGTGCGCACGCTGCCGGTGCTCTGGTTGATGACGACGTCGCGCGTCGCCAGGTGGGAGAGGTCGGCCGCGGCGTCGCAGTGCAGGAAGACGACGGCGCGCGCCGGCTTCGGTTCCCGGCTCCTGACCGTGACGAGGCCGAGGGTCTGGGACGACCGGACGAGCCGGCCCTCGTCGCGATCGCGATGGTCGGCGAGCGCCGAGATCAACGCGGGACCGAGCTTGGAGTACTCCACGGCACACCCCTCCGTGCGTTGTCCTGCCTGACCTTACCCGCCGGGTCGCATCGAGGTGGGCTGCTGAGGACGGGGGTCAGGCGCCTTGGACGTGGGTGAAGCCGCATCGAGCCCTGATGCCCAGGCGTGGCGGCCGGTAGGTTCGGCCCCATGGGCCGGCTCGTCGTCGTTCGCCACGGGGAGACGGCCTGGAGCCGCACGGGCCAGCACACCAGCCGCACGGACCTCCCGCTCACCGGGGAGGGCCGGTCGGCTGCCGAGCGGCTGCGGCCCAGGCTGGTGCAGGCCGAGTTCTCGTTGGTCCTGGCGTCACCCCGCAGGCGGGCGATCGAGACGGCCCGCTTGGCCGGCTTCGAGCCCGAGATCGACGACGACCTGGTCGAGTGGGACTACGGCGACTACGAGGGACGCACCACGGCCGACATCCGCACGGAGTGGCCGGGCTGGACCATCTGGGATCACGAAGCGCCAGGCGGTGAGACCGCCGACGAGGTGGCAGCCCGCACCGACCGCGTCATCGCCCGGGCGCGCGCGGCGGACGGCGATGTGCTCGCCGTCGCCCACGCCCACGTGCTGCGCGTGCTGGCGGCCCGGTGGCTCGGCTTCGAGCCGACGCAGGGCCGCTCCTTCGGGTTGTCCACGACCGGTCTGTCGATCCTCGGGTGGCAGCGCGAGGACACCGTCATCGAGCTGTGGAACGACACATCCCACCTGCACGTCGGGCCACGCGGTGACTGGGACCGCCTGCCGGCCGACTGACCAAGTCACAGGATGCGTCGTCCAGGCGACGCGATCGGTGATTCGGTCCCGGCGGCGGCCGGTCCTACGACGGCTGAGCCGCGCTCACCGCGTTCAGGTAGCTGTAGAGCGTCACCCGGCTGACGGCCATGGCGTCGGCCACCTCGTCGGCCGAGTTCCGCAACAGGAACGCGCCGCGCTCGTGAAGCAGGCGGGCCGCGCGTTGCTTGTCGTTGCGGGACAGCTCCGCCAGCGGGGCGGCGAGCTCCTGCTCGACCTGGGCGATGAGTCGGGCGAGGGCGCCCTGCAGGTCAGGGAGGCGGAACCCACCCACGACGTCGCCGTCCCAGCGCAGCGGGACGTCGCCCGGCTCGAGATCCCCGGCGGCGACGAGGTGAGCGCCCATGGCCGCGGCCACTGGCTGGATCGCCGTCAGCAGGGGGTGAGCGGTGGCGGGCGTCGCGGTTACGTGGAGGGTCAGGCGGGACGCACCCGCATCGAATGCTCGCTCCACCACCGCGCCGAGCACGGCGGCCACGGCGGCCACCTCGCCCTCGACGGCGGTGCCGAAGGGACCGATCTCGGGTTGCATGCCGGCATCGCGCACCGCGTCCACCCCGGCGGCCACGTGGGCGCCCGGCTGACCCTCCCGGAACGGCTCCACGGTGAACTCGGCGCGTACCTTCACCCGAACATTCTGTTCAGAAACCTTGACGGGTTGTAAAGGGGTACGGCACGATTGTCTGTCATGGCCGGACGTACGCCGGGTAGCCATGTGGACGCGCTCGCCGTCGATGGGGCGCGCCTGGCTGACCGGATCGACGCGCTGGCCGAGATCGGCCCGATCGTCGGCGCCGACGGCAGCCGGGGCAGCGCCCGCCTCGCCCTCACCGACGAGGACCGGCGCGGTCGCGACCTCGTCGTCGCCTGGATGCACGACCTCGGCCTCGACGTCCGAGTCGACGCCGTCGGCAACGTGGTCGCGACGCGAGCGGGGCGCGACCCATCCTTGGCGCCCGTCATGACGGGCTCGCACATCGACACGGTGCGCACCGGCGGGCGCTTCGACGGCAACCTCGGCGTGCTCGCCGGCCTCGAGGTGATCGAGGTGCTGGACCACGCCGGCATCACCACGTTGCGCCCGCTGGCGGTAGCCGTCTTCACGAACGAGGAGGGGGCCCGCTTCGCTCCGGACATGATGGGCAGCCTCGTGTATGCCGGCGGCCTGGGCGTCGAGGAGGCGCTCGACACGGTCGGCATCGACGGCGAACGGGTCGGCGACGAGCTAGCTCGCATCGGCTACCAGGGGTCACATCCGTGCCCCGGTCCCGCGCCCCACGCCTTCGTCGAGCTGCACATCGAGCAGGGTCCGGTGCTCGAGGCCGAAGGCATCACCATCGGCGCGGTGACCGGGGTCCAGGGCATCTCCTGGCAGGAGCTGACCATCACCGGCCAGTCGAACCACGCCGGCACCACGCCCCTCGCGCTGCGCCACGACGCCGGCCTGGCCGCGGCCGAGGTGGTCGTGTTCGTTCGCCGCCTGGCTCGCGAGCTGGGCGGCCATCAGGTGGCCACGGTCGGTCGGCTCGACCTGCATCCCGACCTCGTGAACGTGGTGCCCGGCCGGGCGGTGCTCACGATCGACCTGCGCAACACCGACGAGGTGGTGCTCAAGGAGGCCGAACGGCGGCTCGAGCTCTTCCTTCACGAGCTGGCCGACCGGGAAGGCGTCGTCATCACCGTGCGCTCGCTGGCCCGCTTCGAGCCGGTCACGTTTGACGAGCGGGTGGTGGGGCTGGTCGAGCGCACGGCGGCACGCCTCGGCCACTCGGTGCAACGCATGCCGAGCGGCGCCGGCCACGACGCCCAGATGATCGCCCGCCTCGCCCCGACCGGCATGGTGTTCGTGCCGAGCCGTGGCGGCATCAGCCACAACCCGGCCGAGCACACGGATCAGGCCGAGCTCGAAGCCGGCGCCAACGTGTTGCTCGAGGTGATGGTGGCCCTCGCCGAGCACGCCGAGGTGCTGGCGTCGTGACGCGCGTCGTCACCGTCGGGGCGGCGCAGCTCGGCACGATCGCGCGCGACGAGAGCCGCAAGGAGGTCGTCGAACGGCTGCTGGCGCTGTTGCACCAGGGCGCCGCGGCGGGGTGCGACCTGGTGGTGTTCCCCGAGCTGGCCCTCACGACCTTCTTCGCCCGCTGGTGGTTCCCCGTGCAGGACGCCGTCGACGCCTGGTTCGAGCGGGAGAT
>CAZTVJ010000254.1:0-11799 GCA_964616935.1 uncultured Acidimicrobiales bacterium
GAACCAGCGCTGCAGCTGCTGGAACGTCGCCGGGTAGTCCACACCGGCCACCGGACTCGGCTCGAACTCCACCCACACGAGGCTAGTGCGCTCAAGTGGATACCCCGTACACATGTTCGCACACTCCCGACAGCAACACCAAACCGCGCCGGGACGCTTGGTCACAGCCGACCGGGGGCCACGCGAAGCCCTGCTGCCAGGCCGCCAGCATGGAGTCTGCGATCCCAGGCCGCGAGGATGAGCGCAGGATCGCCGAGCGCGACGGCGCGGGCGAGGTGGATGGCATCGCCACCTCGAAGCGAGAAGCGCACGGCGAGCTCACCCGCCAACCGCCCGACGCGAGGTGTCAGCTCGACCGCGCGGACCGAGCCCCAGAACTCCTCCCACGACCGTCGAGCCGACTCGACGGCGTCGTGCTCAAGGTCGTGGTTCCGATCCGCGGCCGCCAGCGCGGCGCACACCTCGGCGTGTGCAAGCCTGCTCGACACGGCCGCATCGCAGCCATCCCACAGGATCGCGGCAAGCGCACTCCCTGCTTCCTCCACGAGGAGCTTCACGAAGGCGCTGGCGTCGAAGTAGACGAGCGGCACGGTTCAGCGGCGCTGCTCGCCGACGTGGTCGGCCACAGAACGACGGGGGTGCGGCCGGTCTCGACCTGACGCGCCAAGCCGCCGAGCGCTGGCTGGCGGGGCGATCAGCACGTCGCCCGAGGCGTTCGATCGTCGCCGTCGTCGTGAGCCCGATCAGTCGCGCGACCGGTAGGCCGCGGTCGGTGACGATGACTCCGTCGCCCGCACAGGCGCGCCCGAGCCATCCACTGAGGTGAGCCCGCAAGTCGCTGATGGAGACGTCCATGTCCGCCAGCCGTACAGAACCAGAGGTCCTCGATGGTACAGACCGCACGACAGGCTTCGGCTGGCGTTGTGGAGCAGTTGGCGGTCAGCTTGCGGGGCTTCAGGGGCCCGTCAACCCACGGCGGGACCAGCGTCAGGAGCTGGCCCGGCCGCGACAGGCGGAGCTCTGAGCGGCGGCGCCCCGTCATCCTCCGTCGGCTCGAGCCCTTGCTCACCCAGGTAGCTGGACTCGAGCAGGTGACGATTCTCGCGGAGGTGGGCGGCGTCGCCCTGGAGCACGAGGTCGCCATGGGACAGGTTCGGCCCGATCAGACCTACGAGGTTGCCCTCGTCGATGCCCAAGGAGACGTCGCTGACCGCGCGCAAACCGCCAAAGGTGACGGACAGGTCGTAGGTATCGAGCAGCGCCATCAAGCCCCCTTCCACTCCGACCGCGGCTGCCGGCGACGGTGCACCGTCGCCGGACCCTGCCTGCCCAAGGACCCCCGCTACCTCGAAGGGCGCAGGGTGTGGCGCCCCACGATCAGCGGGAGGTCGAGGAACGTGCGAATGCCCGGCTCGGCCCGCACGACCGCCGGGATGGAATTGACCGCGTGCATCGCCGTGGCGAGGAGGCCGTTGCCGATCCACTTCTGCACGTCGATCGTGATGTTGGGCTGCCCCTCGATGCGGGTCAGCCAGCCGCTGCCCGGCCACTCGGGCGCCACCTGGGGCGCCGCCTTGTAGATGGCCTCGAGCACCACGACGGGCTTGGCGGCGACGAGCCCTCGCCACTCCCAGCGTTGCGCCGCCACCGTGCCCTTGTCCACGAGGCCGGCCGCGATCTCCAGCGGCTCGGTGGCCAGCTCGACCTCCTCGGTGGTCTCGATGCCGTCGAGCTCGACGCCAAGCCCGTCGGCGACCATCCACACGCTCTCAGCGAACAGCCCGCCGAGCCACGCCCGGTAGCGCGCGCTGTGGGCTTCGTAGTCCGCCGGTGCCTTCCCGAGTCCCATCATCCCGAGGATGATCTCCGGCGACGGGTAGCGCGAGAACTCCGACGATTCCCGCACGAACACCCGGTCGATCGTGTACGACAGCGCCGACAGGGCCAGCGGCATGAGCTCGGCCATGAAGCCTGGGTTCACCCCGGTGCCGTGGACGGACGTGCCACCCTCGGCGCAGGCCGCCTCGAGCCGGGTCACGATGTCGGCGCCGTAGGCCTTCGGGTACACGTAACCCACGGTGGTGACGACGTTCTTGCCCGCAGCCAGGAGCGTGCAGAGGTCCTTGGTGTCGGCGTCCGGGTCGTCGCCCACCTGCTTCGAGGGCAGCGGCATGTGACTCACACAGTCGGCGTCGAGGGCAAGGATCTCGTCGAGGTCGTTCGTCGTCAGAACGCCGACCGCCGGCCCGCCGACCAGCTCACCGACGTCGAGCCCGGCTTTGGCCGGCGAGGTGACGTAGACCCCCGCCAGCTCCAGCTCGGGGTGCTCCTGGATGGCGTTGATGGCGTAGCGGCCCACGTTCCCCGTGGACCACTGGATCACCCGAAGCGTCATGTCAAGACTCCGGGCTCGGGCGAGGCCGCCGGGGAGAGCGCCAGCGGCCCGGCGGCAGTCGAGCGAGGAGAACCGAAGGGCCGACGAGCGAGACCATCAGCTAGGCATCTCGAAGTGGATGCCGGGGATGCCCATCTTCCAGACCTCCATGCGCTCGGGCATCGGCACGAGGCCGGGGTACTTGGTGCCGACGGCCGGCGCCAGGACCTGCGACGAGAAGTGGTGGCCCGGCTCGACCTGGTAGTAGCCGTTGCCGGCATTGGTGCCGCCGTCGACCAGGAGATCGAGGCCGGTGACATAGCTGGAGGCGTCAGAGGCGAGGAAGAGCAGCGGTCCGATCATCTCGCCGGCGTCGGCGATCCGCCGCATGGGCGTTCGGCTTGCGATGTACTCGGCCACGCCGCCCGCCTCGAGCGCGGCCCGGATCATCTCGGTGGCGACGAAGCCCGGCGAGATCGAGTTCACTCGCACGCCACGATCGGCCCACTCGCAACCGAGCTGGTACGTCATGTTCCGGAGGCCGCCCTTGGCGGCGGTGTAGGCGATCACGTTCAGCTCGTTGCCGCCCGAGGCCATGATCGACGTGATGTTGATGATCGAGCCGCCCCGCTGCTCCAGCATCACCCGACCGACCTCGCGCGCGTACATGAAGGCACCGATCAGATCGACGTCCAGGATCCGCCGGAAGGTCTCCGTGTCGTAGCTCTCGGCATCGAGACCACGTATGTCGGAGATGCCGGCGTTGTTCACGAGCACGTCGATGCGTCCGTGGGCGGCGACACCGGCGGCCACGACACGCTTCACATCGTCCTCGATCGACACATCGCCGGTGGCCGTGGTGACCTTCGACCCCTTGGCACGACAGGCATCGGCCACCGCCTCCAGCAGCTCGGTGCTGCGCGCGGTGAGGATGAGGTCGGCGCCGCCGTCGGCCAATGCGTGGGCGAACTGCTCGCCTAGGCCGTAGGAGGCACCAGTGATGAGGGCGGTCTTGCCCTTTACGGAGAAGACGTCGTAGACGGACATGCGTGGTTGGTTCTCCCTGTGAGTCGTTGGCGGTTCAGTGGCCCGTGGCACGGAAGGTGAGGTGCAGCTCCTTCAGGCCGTGCAGGACGTAGGTGGGCTCGTACTCGAAGCGGTTGCGGCCGGGCGCCAGCGCGATGTCGTCCAGGCGAGTCAGCAGCACCTCGAGCGCGATCTTGCTCTCGGTGCGAGCCAAGGGTGCGCCCAGGCAGAAGTGCGGCCCGATGCCGAAGGCCACGTTGGCCTTGGCGTTTGGGCGGTCGACGTCGAACGCTTCGGGGCAGGTGAAGGCCTCGTCGTCCCGGTTGGCCGATGCGTAGAGCACCATGACGTGCGAGCCCTCGGCGATGGGCACGTCACCCACCTTCGTGTCGGCTGTAGCCGTGCGGTACAGACCCTGCACCGGTGAGTCGAACCGCAGCGACTCCTCCACCAAGTTCGGGATGAGCGTCATGTCGCCGCGCACCTTGGCCATCGCCTCCGGCCGTTCGAGGAGCAAGAGGATGGTGGAGCAGATGTGCTTGGTCGTCGTCTCGTTCCCGGCCACCAGGAACTGGGAGAACATGCCGAGCATCTCGTTCATCGACAGCGCCTCGCCGTCGATGCGGGCCTGCACGAGGTCCGAGACCAGGTCGTCCTGCGGGTCCGCACGGCGTTCCTCGACCTTGGCGGCGAAGTACTCACCGAACTCGTAGCGGCTGCGCACGTAGTCGGCGATGCGGTCCTTCGGCGGCTTGTGGTTGCCGACGAGCACCACGAAGTCGTCGGACCACCGCTTGAACGTGGCCAGTTCGCTGTCCGGAACGCCGAGGGCGAGGGCGATGACGGTGAGCGGCAACGGCACGCCGAACTCGTGCACGAGCTCCACCTCACCGCGGTCGATGAAGGCGTCGACCAATCGCTCGCAGATGTCCCGGATCGGGTCTTCGAGCTGCTTCACGCGCGGCGGCGAGAACGCTCGGTTGACGAGAGCTCGCTGCCGGGTGTGCAGCGGAGGGTCGGCGTTCTGCAGCACCGGCGTGCGGCCTCGGAGGTAGGACCCCTCGATGAGCTTCGCCAGCTCCTCGTCCTCGGCGGCCAGCTCGCCCATGATGCGGCCCAGCTCGCTGACCGAGTGCGGCCCGGTGGGCATGCGGGAAGAGAACAGGTCCGGGTTGCGGAGCACGTGCTGGACGTCGGCATGCCGGCTGACCACGTAGCAGCCCGTCTCGTCCAGGTAGTGGACGGGCGACTCGGCCCGCAGGCGCGTGTAGATCGGGTACGGGCAGCGGATGTGGTCAGGGTCGAGGTCGAACAACCGCTGCGGATCCGAGGTCACGCGCAGATCGTCGGTCACGCTCATGTCGTTGCTCCCAACCCTTCTGTGGCTGTCTCGCGGGCCCATCGGTAGTCGGCCTTGCCCGAACCACTGCGGCGGATCTCGTCGACGAAGACGACGCGGCGCGGAGCCTTGTAGCCGGCGATGCGACCCTTCACGAACTCGATGATGTCCTGCTCGGTGGGCGCCGCGCCCGGCTCGGGTGCCACCACGAGCGTCACCGCCTCGCCCAGGCGCTCGTCGGGCACGCCGACGGCGTTGCAGTCGGCGACTGCCGGGTGAAGCTTGGCGGCCTCCTCCACCTCCTCCGGGTAGACCTTCTCGCCGCCGGTGTTGATGCACACCGAACCGCGTCCCAGCAGGTGGAGCGTGCCGTCGGCATCAACCGTCGCGAAATCGCCCGGAATGGTGTACCTCACCCCGTCGATCGTGCGGAAGGTGCCGGCCGTCTTGGCATCGTCCCGGTGATAGCCCATGGGCCCGACGCCGCTGACGCCCAGCACGCCGACCTTTCCCGAGCCGTGCGGGATGGGCTGCCACTCCTCGTCGAACACGACGCAGCGCTCGGCGATCTTGAACGTGGCGGTCTCGGGATCGTCCCCCGGCAGGGACATGGCTACCGCGAAGGGCCCGCCCTCGCTGGCCCCCAGCATGTCGAGCAGCACCATCTGGCCACGGTCCATGAACGGTCGCTTGAACGGCGTGCTCCACATCATCCCGCTGCTGGCGATGCGCTTCAGCGAGGACAGGTCGTACGGCCGGCCGTCACGGTCGGCTTGCTCGAGCGCGGCGGCCATCGGGCGGGCGAAGGCGTCGCCCACGATCACCATCTGGGTCACGCCCTCCTGGTGGACGAGCCGGAGCATCTCCTCGGCGTCGAAGCGCCGGCTTTCCAGCATGACGACGGTGCCGGCCAGCAGGAACGTCGACATGGACAGGAACAGTGCGGTGCCGTGCATGAGCGGCGGCCCGCTGAGCGTCACCGGCGCACCTCCCATCTCGCGCACCTGCAATGCGGTGGCGCCGACCTCGGCCGGCACCTCGGGGATGGGCACGCCCAACGTGGTGTACGAGGGATAGCCGAGCGTCACGAACAGGTCACCGTGGTTCCACACCACACCCTTGGGCATGCCCGTGGTGCCCCCGGTGTAGAGGATCAGCAGATCACTCCCCGAGCGCGGGATGCGAGCGGCGGGCTCGTGCTCCGCGATGAGCTGCTCGTAATGGAGCGCGCCCTCGACGGCCGGCGAACCGTCGTACACCTGGATCACCGCGCCGACGCCCGGCGCCCGGCCCCGGATGGCGCCGATGCGCTCGCCGAGTGCTCCGTGGAACACGAGCACCTTGGCCTGCGAGTCGGCCAGCAGGTACAGCAGCTCGTCGTCGAGGTACCGGTAGTTGACGTTCACCGGGATGGCGCGCAGCTTGAACGCGGCATAGCCGAACTCGAGGTACTCGGGGCAGTTGTAGAGGTAGAGCGCGACCGTGTCGCCCGGCCCGACGCCCACAGCCGCAAGGGCCGAGGCGAGCCGGGCGGCGCGGTCGTCGAGCTCGACCCAGGTGATGCGCCGGTCCCCCACCACGATCGCCTCGTGCGCGGGCATCGTGTCGGCCAAGGACTCCCACAGCGTCGCGAAGTTCTCGTCCATGCCCCCTGGCCCCCTGGCGATCGGCGCTAGCCCAGAAACTAACCGTGCGCTTCGTAACCGGCGAGACGGGATGCTAGGAACAGGCCGCCGAGGGGTGGAGGGACGGAACATGAGTGACCTGGAATCCCGCATCGAGCGGCTCGAGATCATCGAGGCGGTACGCAGCACCTTCCACGAGTACACCCACTACCTCGATGGCGGCTTCGTCGACGACCTGCTCGGTGTGTTCACCGACGATGCCGAGATGACGGCGGCCAACTATCCGCCGGGCTCGGGCAACGACCTGGTGCTCAACGGCCGCGACGAGATCCGCACGATCTACGCGCCGCTGACCTACGGCTCGTTTCGCCACCACGCCACGAACTCGACCGTCAGCGTTGCCGACGACCGGCGCTCGGCCGAGCTCTCGTCGTACTTCATCACCGCGCTGCCCTACAGCGTCCAGGGCGGCCTCTACCAGGGCACCTTCGTGCCGGTCGACGGGCTCTGGCGCA
Source organism: uncultured Acidimicrobiales bacterium (assembly GCA_964616935.1). GTDB lineage: Bacteria > Actinomycetota > Acidimicrobiia > Acidimicrobiales > Ilumatobacteraceae > CAZTVJ01. The sequence continues at coordinate 6,880 of CAZTVJ010000254.1, forward strand.
TCAAGGTCTGGCGGGTCGCGAGCACCTGGGGCTGGCGGACGCCGGGCAAGGACCTGCCGCCGACCTTCCAGGAGGTGCTCGGGAATCGAGCCTTGCGCGACGGCAAGCCGGTGGTCTTCCAGCCGTGACGCCGGCGGACTGGCCCGTCGAGGAGTACCTCACCGACCCGTTCCCGTACTGGCAGCTGCTCCGCGACGAGTTCCCCGTGTGGTGGAACGATGCCACCCGCTCGTGGCACATCACCCGCTACGACGACGTGGTCGCCGTCTTCGGCGATTCCGAGACGTGGTCGAACCGGTTCTACGCGAAGAGCCTTGGGGTCGTGTTCGGTCCCACCATGCTGGAGATGGACGGCCGTGACCACGTGGTGCGGCGCACCATCGTTGCGCCGGAGGTCGTGGGCAACCGGCTCGCCGGGTACCGCGAGCTGATCGAGCGCAACGCGATGGAGCTCATCGACCGCATGCGTGGCGGCGACCAGGACGACCTGGTGGCCGCGTTCTCCACGTGGCTGCCCGTGAACGTCATCGTCGACATGCTCGGCATGCCGAAGCAGGATCTGCCCCTGTTCCACGACTGGTACCAGGCGATGATGGCCGGCCTCGGCCACGGCAACGCCGAACAGCGGGCCGCGGGCATCGCCGCCCACCAGGCCCTGGCCGCCTACGTCGACCCGATCATCCGCGATCGGATGGCCGAACCCACGGGCGACTTCATCTCCAAGATCGTCCATGCGGAGTGCGACGGTGAACGCCTCACGCTGGCCGAGGTGCAGGCGTTCATCTCACTCATGCTCACTGCAGGCGGCGAGACGACCGACAAGGCCATCGGCAACCTCTGGGCCCAGCTGCTCACCCAACCCGACCAGCTCGCGCTCGTGCGCGAGGACCCCGCCCGGTTCGATGACGCCTTCGGCGAGATGATGCGGCACTCGTTCCCCGTCTACTCCCAGGCGCGCACCGCCGTGCACGAGGTGGAGATCCGCGGGCAGGTGATCTCGGCCGGCGACGTCGTGACCATCTCCATCGGCTCGGCCAACAACGACGAGCGGGTGTTCGACGACCCGCGCCGCTTCGACCTGCAGCGCGACGACCTCTGGCGGGCCAAGGAGCTGCGCAAGGGCTACGACACCGACGGTGTCCACGGTCACCTGGGCTTCGGCCTGGGCAAGCACTTCTGCCTGGGCTACGAGATGGCCCGCGTCGAGTCCGTGATCGGATCGCAGCTCCTGCTGGAGGCATTCCCCGACATCCGGCTGGCCAGCGGCTTCGAGCCGCGCTTTCGCTTCGTCGGCGCCACGTACTCGGCGCCCCGGCTGCTGGTCGACCTGGACTGACGCCGGGTCAGGCGCCACCGGCGCGAACGATCGCGTCGAACTCGCTGTCGGTGAGAGGCAGGACCGACAGGCGGTTTCCCCTGGCGAGCAGCCGGCTGGCGGCCATCTCGGGCAGGGAGCGCAGCGCGTCCAAGGACACGAAGCGACGCAGCTTGCGGACCGGTGCGACGGTCACCCAGTCCCATCGGGGCGCGTCGGGAGTCGAGGCAGGGTCGTAGTAGTGGCTGGCCGGGTCGAACTGGGTGGGATCGGGCTCGGCCGCCTTCACGATCTTGCAGATGCCCGCCGCGCCCGCCGGCTTCGACTGGGAGTGGTAGAAGATCGCCCGGTCGCCCACCGTCATCTCCCGCAGGTAGTTGCGGGCCTGGTAGCTCCGGATGCCGTCCCAGCCCTCGCGGCGGGCCTTCACCAGATCGTCGTAGCCGAACACGTCGGGCTCGGACTTCAGCAGCCAGTACGCCATAGGCGCCGAACGCTAGGCCGCCCGCGGCGGGACGAGGTCCTTGCCCGCGGTCTCGTATACAAGTAAGATACAAGTATGCCGGACGCCTGGAACCCCGAGCAGTACGAGCGCTTCGCCGCCGAACGCAGCCAACCGTTCTACGACCTCGCGGCGATGTGCCGGCCCATCCCCGGCGGGCGCGTGATCGACCTGGGTTGTGGGCCGGGCGGGCTGACCGCCGAGCTACCCACGCTGCTCCGGGCGGCCGAGGTGCTGGGGCTCGACAGCTCCCCGGCCATGCTCGCCGCGGCGGCGCCGCTCGAACGCCCTGGTGTGCGCTTCGTCGAGGGTGACCTCGGCCCGTGGGTGGACCCGGGCGCCTGGGACATCGTGCTGGCCAACGCGTCGCTGCAATGGGTGCCGGACCACGCTGGCGTGCTCGCCCGTTGGCAGGCCTCGCTCCGCCCGGGAGGGCAGCTCGCCGTCCAGATGCCCTCGAACGCCGACCACCCGTCGCACGTCGTCGCGGCCGAGGTCGCGCACGAAGAGCCGTTCGCCTCGGCGTTCCCCGACGGTGTCCCGCCCGACATCGTCGCCGCCAACGTGCTGCGACCCGAGCAGTATGCGGTGCTGCTCGACGGCCTTGGCTTCGCCGAGCAGCACGTACGCCTGCAGGTGTACGCCCATCGGTTGTCGTCGACCGCCGAGGTGGTCGAGTGGGTGAAGGGCACCGCCCTCACCCGCTTCGAGAAGGTGCTTCCCCCCGAGCTGTTCGCCGAGTACATCGACCGCTACTGCACCCGCCTGCTCGCCGTGCTGGGCGACCGCTCGCCGTACTTCTACCCCTTCAAGCGCATCCTGCTCTGGGCCGGCTAGCCCCGTCGCCCAACGAGCGTTGGGCGGGTTCGCGGGCACAGGACGCAGAGAAGTCGCCCAACGCTTGGAGGACGGGGCGGGCGGGGGTCAGAATCCCGGTCCATGGATGCCACCACGTCTTCGATCCTCGACCGATTCCGCCTCGACGGGCGCGTGGCCGTCGTCACAGGCTCCGGCCGGGGCATCGGGCGCGGGATCGCCCTCGGTCTGGCCGACGCCGGCGCCGACATCGTGGTCACCGCCCGCAGGGCCGACGAGATCGATGCGGTCGTGGCCGAGGTCGAGGCGAGGGGCCGGCGAGCGCTCGGCGTGGCCGGCGACATCACCGACAGCGAGTTCGTGTCCTCGCTCGTGGCCGCGGCGGTTGCGTCGCTTGGTCGCCTCGACGTATGGGTGAGCAACGCGGGGGGCTCGGAGCACAAGGGCACGTACAAGGTGACCGACATGCCGCTCGAGCACTGGGACGCCCAGCTCGCCCTCAACCTCCGGCCGCACTTCGTCGCGGCCCAGGCCTGCGCGTCGGTGATGGAGCCGGGGTCGTCGCTCATCGGCATCTCGTCGACCAGCGCACTCGGCCCGTCGGTGCGCTTCGCCGCCTACGGCGCCGCGAAGGCGGCGATGAACCAGCTCACCCAGACGCTCGCCATCGAGCTGGCGCCGCTGGGCATCCGGGCCAACGCGCTGGCTGTGGGCATCGTGCCGACGGAGAGCCTTCGCACCATTGGCGGCATCCAGGACGACATGCTCTCCGAGCTGGCCAAGGGTGTGCCCCTGGGCCGCCTCGGCGATCCGTCGGATGTCGCGGCAGCCGCGGTGTACCTCGCCTCCCCGGCCGGCTCGTGGGTCACCGGTCAGACGTTGGCCGTCAGCGGCGGGCGGTAGCTGATGGCTCGGCATGGGCGCCGCTTCGCTTCGCTCGAGCCTCGCTGCGCCTCGTCCCTAAACGGCGCTTCCCTCGGCGCCTGCGTCAGCGGACGTCGAGCGAGGCCAGAAATCAGCGCGGATCCTTCCGGGCGCCGCGAAGGAGGCGACCGGGCAGGGCGCCGGTGGGGACGCCGCCCTCGATGGTGATCTCGCCGCTCACGATGGTGGCGGCGTAGCCACTCGAACCCTGTACCAGGCGGGGTGCGCCCGTCGGGAGATCGTGGGCCACCCGCGGTGGTTCGATGGCCAGCGCGTCGTAGTCGATGACGTTCACGTCGGCCTTCATCCCCGGTGCCAGCACGCCCCGGTCGAGCAGGCCGTACACCTCGGCCGTGTCCCGTGTCATCTTCTTCACCACCCACTCGACGGGCAGGCGCTCACCCTTGCGATCGCGAGTCCAGTGGGTGAGCATCCACGTCTCGACGCTGGCGTCACAGATGGCGTTGCAGTGGGCCCCGCCATCGCCCAGGCCGAGCACCGAGCTGGGGTGCTCGAGCATCTCCTTCACGGGCCCGAAGGTTCCGTCCACGAAGTTGAAGAGCGGCACGTTGAGGAGGTGCTGACCGTCGCCCTCGCTGATCACCTCGAGCATGACGGCGATGGGATCCTGGCCGGTGCGCGCCGCCGTTGCGGCGATGCTGTTGGCGCGGTCCGGCTCGTACTGAGGCACCGGCGCGCCCAGCGGGTACATGTTGTCGAAGCTGGTCTGGGGTCGACCCCAGATGCCGCCCTGCTGGCCGGCCTCGGCCACCAGGCGGTCTCGCAGATCGGGGTCGTCGCGCAGGCGCCGCGCCTTGTCCGCGATGGGCAGGTCACGAACGGCAGCCCAGGACGGCGCCCCGGCAAACGGGTTGGTCTTGGTCTCCAGGCCGATGAGCACCATGGGCGACCGGCCGTGCACCTGCGGGTAGAGCGGGGCGCCCTGGGCGCGGGCCTCGCTCGCCAGGCGCAGCATCGTGCGCCACGCCTCGGGGTCGGCATGGTGCTGCACCAGCGCGTAGGTGACGGGCCGGCCGGTGCGCCGGGCCAGCTCCCACATCCAGGCGACTTCGCGCTCGGGCGCGTTCAGGTCCTCTCCGACGACGCCGGCCGGTGCCAGCTCGACCACGCCCATGCCGAGCTCGCCGAGCGTGAGGCCGATGCCCAGGATCTCGTCGACCTCGGCCGTGGTGCCCGGCACGTACTCACCGTCGATCGCCTTGTGAGCGAAGGTGCGCGACATCGAGAAGCCGAGCGCACCGGCGGCCACTCCCTCCTTCACGATGCGGGCCATGGCCGCGATGTCGTCCGCGGTGGCCGGTTCGTTCTTGGCGCCTCGCTCCCCCATCACGTAGGCGCGCAC
>CAZTVJ010000255.1:0-6113 GCA_964616935.1 uncultured Acidimicrobiales bacterium
ATCGGCGAGGTCCGCGGCCTCGGCGCCTTCTGGGCCCTCGAGCTGGTCCGCGACCGTGAAACCCGTGAACCGCTCGTGCCCTACAACGCCTCGGGCGAGGCCGCCCAGCCGATGACCGAGCTGGCGGCGGCCTGCAAGGCACGGGGCCTGTGGCCCTTCACGCACTTCAACCGGCTGCACGTCGTGCCGCCTGTGACCATCCCCGTGCACGAGATGCGCCACGGCATCGCCATCCTCGACGAGGCCCTGGCCATCGCCGACCGCTACTACGTCGGATGAGCGTGGCTCGCACCACTCGCCTGCCGTAGGCGACGCCGCGGCGTTCACCCCGCGTTCGCCCCGAATGTTGTTGCGTTCAACGGTCGCACGGAGCATGATGCCATCAAGGTGACCGGGGTTCTCCCCGATGCGTCGCTCGGCTGAGGCGATCACGATCCAGGTGAGCGCCTTCGGTCCTGCGATCGTCCTGCGGGGTGCCGGCCGCTCGTATCCACGAGGACAAGGAGCACCCATGCGACGAACCCTGACCTTGCGTACGGCACTGACAGCGGGGGCCCTGGCCGCCTTGCTCGGCGTGGTCGCCGTGACCGCCGACGCAAGCAGCGACGAAGCGCCGACGCAGCACACGAAGCTGCTGGCCCGCAGCGTGCTGCCCGCGGCCACCTTCCGCGCCAGCCCGGCCTCCGGTGCGCAGCTCAGCGCGACCGACCGGGCGAACGCGGCGGCCAACGGCGTCGCGGGTCCGGCCACCCTCGGCGTCCCGTACTTCTCCAGCCAGCCGGTCCAGGGCTTCAGCGCACTGGTGCCGAACGGCGACGGCACCTGGTGGGCGCTGAGCGACAACGGCTACGGCACCCGCCCAAGCTCACCCGACTACCAGCTCGCCATCTACCGGATCGACCCGCGCTTCGGGAACCCGGCCGGGCCGAGCGTGCTCCAGACCGTCGTGCTCTCCGACCCCGACGACCACGTCAAGTGGAAGACGATCTGCGACCCCACTGGTGACCCGCTGCCGGCGTTCAGCTTCAACGTGCTCCTGCCGGCAGGTTCCGGGACGTGCGACACCGCCAAGAACGTCCTCACGGGGTTCGACTTCGACCCCGAGTCGCTACAGATCGGGCCTGACGGCTCGTTCTGGATCGGCGACGAGTTCGGGCCGTTCCTGCTCAAGTTCAACCGGGCCGGTCAGCTCCTGGCCGAACCGTTCTGCGACCCGAGCCTGAAGACGCCGCAGAACCCCACCCTCGACATCTCGAACCCAGATCCCACCAAGCGCGAACAGCCGAACGTGGGCCAGAGCCGGGGCTTCGAGGGCCTCGCCATCAGCCCGGACCGCAAGACCCTGTACCCCTTCCTGGAGGGTGCCATCACGACCGACGACGCCCAGACCCTGCGGATCCTGAAGTTCAACCTCCGCACGGAGAAGTTCGACGGTGAGCTGGTGAAGTACCGCCTGGAGATGCCCGGTGGCAAGGTCAACCTGGCCACCCTGAACTTCGACGCCGCCAACGGTGGCGGCGCGGTGTACCCGGGCGCCGTGGCACCGACGGGCACCGGCGGCCAGAGCGCAGCGGAGATCACGGCCCTCGACAGGAACCGCTACCTGGTGGTCGAGCGCGACGGGGCCGGCGACGGCCTGCCCGGCCCCCGGTTCAAGAAGGTCTTCGTGGTCGACACCAAGAAGACCGACTCGAGCGGCTTCGCCAGCAAGCTCCTGCTCGTCGACCTCATGGCCGTCCCCGACCCGAGCAAGGTGGGCGGTGACGGCGACTTCTTCCGCTTCCCGTTCAACACCATCGAGTCGGTCCACGTCGTGGACAACCGAACGATCGTGGTGGCCGACGACAACAACTTCCCGTTCTCCAACGGGCGGGCCCGCAGCACGACCAACGAGCGCACGACGCTCGGCGCCGACGCCAACGAGCTGATCCTCGTGCAGGTGGGCACGAGCCTCAACGTGGACGCCCGGCTCCTGAACCCGCCGAGCTGAGTCCCCGAGCTGAGTCCATGCCCGGACGCGGGAGGGAGGCCGGCGACAGCCGGCCTCCCTCCGCCGCGTCTACGCCCCGTTCTCCTGCAGCTCCACCTCGATGGCCTTGAAGCTGTCGCCGGTCACGTCGAGGCCGGCCGCCTTCAGCTCGGCCAGGGCCTTCTCGACGTACTCGTTGGTGTAGGCGAGACCCTCAGGCTTCGTGGTGATGACCGTGGAACCCTCGGCGTTCTTGGTGTTCAGCGCTACATCGACGGTGCGGTCCCAGTCGGCCTGAGCCACCATGCCGATGCCGTCGGGTGACGGCCAGATGAGCTTGTTGATCTCGTTCATCTGCCAGAGCTGGTGGCTGTTGCCCAGCTTGGAGCCCTTGGCCACGACGATGTCCCGGCACTTCTCCGCGTTGTCACGGCAGAACACCCAGCCCTCGATGGAGCCCTTCAGGAACTTCAACGCCGTGTCCTGGTAGTCGGCGTCCTCCAGCTTCTCCGTGCTGGCCCAGATGGCGTCCTGGAGCATGGAGGTTCCCTCCTTGTTCCAGTTGATGGCATTGAACGCCTCTGGCCCGTAGAGCTTGCCGGTGGCCGGGTCCTTGGTCTCCAGCACCTGGGCGTACTCGTTGTAGATCATGGCCTGAGCGGCGTCGATGTCTCCCTTGAGCAGCGCCTGCATGTCGAACTGCTGCTGCACGAGCGTGACGTCGCTCGCCGGGTTGAGGTCCGCCTTGGTCATGCCGGCGAACAGCTCGTACTCGTTGCCGAAGCCCCAGTTGCCCACCTTCTTGCCCTTCAGGTCGGCTGCGGTCGTGATGTCCTTGTCCTTGAAGGACACCTGCAGCGTGCCCGAGCGCTGGAAGATCTGGCCGATGTCAGTGATGGCGGCGCCCTGCTCTCGTGACTGCAGAGCCTTGGGGACCCACGCGATCGCAAAGTCCGCCCCGCCCTGAGCCAGAACGGTCTGAGGGACGATGTCGACGCCGCCCTCCAGGATCTCGACGTCCAGACCGTTCTTCTCATAGAAGCCCTGGTCGAGGGCGGCGTAGTACCCGCCGAACTGGGCCTGGGTGAACCACTGCAGCTGCAGCTTCACCTTCTTGAGCTCGCCGGTGGCCACCGTGGTGGCGGCGCCCGCAGCGGTCGTTGCGGCACCAGCCGTCGTGGCGGCCCCGCTGCTGGAATCCTTCGAGTCGCTGCCGCACGCGGCCGCAACGAGTGCGAGCGTGATGGCACCGGCGATCACGCCGAACCTGCGCTTCCTCATGCTGTGCTCCCCCTTCTCATTGGTGATCGGATCTGGTCGGTGGATGGGCTTGTCGGTGGGTTGGTGGGTGGGTCACCGCGAGCGTCGGGCAGCCTCCCACGGCAGCGCGATCCGCTCAAGGACGTTGACGGCCAGGTAGAACACGAGGCCAAGAAGGATGCTGGCGCCGACGTAGGCCCACGCCCGCGGGAAGGCCGTGGCTGCGGCGGCCGACGTGATGCGGCTGCCGAGCCCGTTCTGCAGCCCACCGAAGTACTCGGTCACGACGGCGGCGATCACCGCGAGTGAGGCCGCCAGCTTCAGCCCGGTGAACAGGAACGGCAGGGCGTTCGGCACGTTCACCTTGCGGAGGATGGCCCAGTCACTCGCCGCATAGGAGCGCATCAGCTCCTTCTTGGTGGCGTCGACCTGGGTGAGCCCGCGCAAGGTGTTCACGAAGATCGGGAAGAAGACGATGATCGTGACGATCATCCGGCGGGGGTAGGCACTGGTCGACGAGAACATGTTGTTGAGGATCGGCGCCAGGGCGATGATGGGCATGGCGTTCACGGCGGCGGCCAAGGGTGTCGCCACCTCCCCCAGGAACCGGAAGCGGCTGGCCACCAGGGCCATCGCCACACCGAGCACCGTGCCGACGATGAGACCGACCAACGCGTTGACGCCCGTCTCCTTGGCCGCCTCCAGGATCTGGGAGCCGTTGGCGGTCACCTGGTCCCAGATCGCCGAGGGCTTGGGGAGCAGGAACGGCTTGATGTCGCGGACGACGACGAAGACCTCCCAGAGCACCAGGACACCGACGCCGACCAGCACGGGGGGCAGCCAGGCCCGCCACCGCTCGGACTGCTCGCTCCGCTGGCGGACGGCGGCGCTCACCGATCCTCGATCCCGAGGAGGGAGACGTCGGTGTGGGCGCCGTCGCCGTGGTCGACGGCGCGCAGCGCTTCGCGGACCTCGGTGATCTTCTTGAAGAAGTCGGTGGCCTCGCGGGTCACCTCGGTGCGGTCGCCGAGGTGGACGTCGATCACGTCCGTGATGCGGCCAGGTCGAGGTGACATGACCACCACCCGGTCGGACAGGTACACGGCCTCGGGGATGGAGTGGGTCACGAACACGACGGTGGTCCCCATCTCCCCGCAGATGCGGGCCAGCTCGGCCTGCATGTGCTCGCGCGTCATCTCGTCGAGCGCGCCGAAGGGCTCGTCCATGAGCAGCACGGAGGGGTGGAACGCGAGCGCCCGGGCGATGGCCACACGCTGCTGCATGCCGCCCGAGAGCTCCCAGGGGTGGTGGTCCGCGAAGTCGGGCAGCTTCACGAGGGCCAGCAGCTCCTCGGCGCGCGCTCGGCGCCTGCGCTTGTCCCAGCCCTTGAGCTCGAGGGGCAGCTCGATGTTCTTGGCCACGGTGCGCCACTCGAACAGGCCCGAGTGCTGGAAGGCCATGCCGTAGTCCTGGTCGAGACGGGCCTGGTGAGCGGACTTGCCGTTCACGGTGACGTCCCCCGCCGTGGGCTCGGTCAGGTTGGCGATCAGGCGGAGCAACGTGCTCTTGCCACATCCCGACGGGCCGATCAGCGACACGAACTGACCCTGATCGACGGAGAGGTCGATGCCCTCCAGGGCCTTCACCTCGTTGGGCTTGCCCGGGTTGAACACCTTGTCGAGCGCCGTGGTCACCACCGCCGGCGCCGTCACGCGACGGCTTCCTTCGGCCGGTTGCGCATGAGGAACAGGTCGATGAGGGCGATGATGCCGGCCACGCACAAGCCCAGGGCGGCGGCCCCCAGGATGGCGGTGTACACCTTGGGCGGGTCGCCCGTGGCCTCCCGGGAGTACTCGATGATCAAGCGGCCGATGCCGCCCCGCAGGCCGGTGGAGATCTCCGCCACCACCGCGCCGACCACGGATGCGGCGGCAGCCAGCTTCAAGGCCGGCACGAGGTATGGCACCGCAGAGGGAAAGCGCAGCTTGAACAACGTCCGGCTCCAGGACGCGGCGTAGGAGTCCATCAGCTCAACCGCTTCAGGGGCAGCCGACTGCAGCCCCTTCAGCGCTCCGACCGCCACGGGGAAGAAGGCCAGATAGGCGGCGATCACCGACACCGACATCCAGGGCTGCCAGTCCATGCCGAACAGGGACAGGTTGCCGCCCCAGCCCACCACGAGCGGGGCCAAGGCGACGAGCGGCACGGTCTGGGAGACGATGACGAACGGCAGCAGGCCTCGCTCCGCCAGGCGGAAGCGCTGCATCAGGATGGCCAGGCCCAGCCCGACCACGACGCCGAGCACGAAGCCGATCATCGCGAGGCGGAACGTGTACCAGGCGCCCTCCAGCACCACCAGGCCGACGGTCTTGTCGGCACCCCGACGCTCGGGATCGGTGAAGCGGGAGGCGATGTCCCACACGTGCGGCATCGAGGCGTCGTCAGTGCGCGCTGGTAGCCGCACCCCGAGCACCTCACCGCCCGTCGCCTGTCCGAGCGCCTTGTAGCCCTCCCAGACGAGGCAGATCACCACCACCGCGAACAGGAACAGGATGACGCGACGGAGCCGCCTGCTCACGACTTGTCGTTCACCTTCGCGGGCACCTGGTCCTGGACTGCCGGCATGATCTGCTCCCCGTAGGCCTGCAACGTCGATTCTTTCGCGTCGTGTTGCAGGTAGATGGCGAACTGATCAACTCCCAGTGACTTCAGCTCGAGGAGTCGCTCCACGTGGGCCTCGGGCGGGCCGAGCAGGCAGAAGCGGTCGACGATCTCGTCAGGCACGAACAGGGTGTCCGGGTTGTCCGCCCGGCCGTGGTGGGCGTAGTCGTAGCTCTTGCGCGCCTTGATGTAGTCGGTCAGGGCGGCCGGGACCTCGCTGTGC
>CAZTVJ010000256.1:0-5210 GCA_964616935.1 uncultured Acidimicrobiales bacterium
GTTGACGATGCCTTCGACAGCCTGGTCGATGGGCGCGTCGTCGAAGATGATGTTGGCGGCCTTGCCGCCCAGCTCCAGCGTGAGGCGCTTGCTCGTGCCCGCGACCGATCGGGCGATGGCCTTGCCCACCTCGGTCGAGCCGGTGAAGGCGATCTTGTCGATGCCGGGGTGCTCGACGAGCAGCCGGCCGGTCTCCCCCGCGCCCGTCAGGATGTTGACGACGCCGGGTGGCAGATCCGCCTGCTGGCAGATCTCGGCGAAGGCGAGCGCGCTGAGCGGTGTGGTCTCCGCCGGCTTGAGCACCACCGTGTTCCCGCAGGCCAGGGCCGGCGCGATCTTCCACGCCAGCATCAGCAGCGGGAAGTTCCACGGGATGATCTGGCCGGCCACACCCACCGGCTGCGGATCGGGCCCGAACCCCGCCCACTCCAGCTTGTCGGCCCAACCGGCGTAGTAGAAGAAGTGCGCCGCGACCAGCGGGAGGTCGACGTCGCGGGTCTCCTTGATCGGCTTGCCGTTGTCGATCGACTCCAGCACGGCCAGCTCGCGGGAGCGCTCCTGGATGAGCCGGGCGATGCGGTAGAGGTACTTGCCCCGCTCTGCTCCCGAGAGACGGGACCAGCTGCGGAAGGCCTTGCGGGCGGCGGCGACGGCGGCGTCGACATCACGGGCGCCGGCCTCGGCGACCTCGGCGAGCACCTCCTCGTTCGACGGATCGATCGTCTTGAACGAGCCACCATCGGCCGCCTCGATGAAGCGGCCGTTCACGAACAGCCCGTAGGACGACCGGATCGACGCGAGGTCCCGCGCCTCCGGCGCCGGCGCGTACTCCCACGTGGGAGTGACAAGGTCCGGGACCGTGCTCCTGACGCCCATCTAGTCCAGCGTCACGTAGTCGGGGCCGTCGTAGCGGCCGGTGAGCTGCTTGTGGCGCTGCATGAGCACATCGTTGAGCAACGACGATGCGCCGAAGCGGAACTTGTCGGGCGTGAGCCACTCGGGGCCGGCGACCTCGTGCACGACCACGAGGTACTTCACCGCGTCCTTCGCGGTGCGGATGCCGCCGGCCGGCTTCACGCCGGCTTGGAAGCCGGTGAGGTCGCGGAACTCGCGCACGGCCTGGAGCATCACCATCGTCACGGGCAGCGTCGCCGCGGGCGACACCTTCCCGGTGGACGTCTTGATGAAGTCGCCCCCGCCCAGCAGGCCGATCCACGAGGCGCGCCGCACGTTGTCGAGCGTGGCCAGCTCCCCGGTCTCCAGGATCACCTTGAGATGCGCAGTGCCGCATTCGGCCTTCACCCGCTGGATGTCGTCGAACACCTTGCCGTAGCGGCCGGACAAGAACGCCCCCCGGTCGATCACCATGTCCACCTCGTCGGCACCGGCGTCGACGGCGTAGCGCACGTCGGCCAGCCGCACGTCGATCGGCGCGCGGCCCGAGGGGAAGGCCGTGGCCACGCTGGCCACGTGGACGCCGGAGCCAGCGACCTGCTCCACGGCCACGGGCACCATGTCCGGGTACACGCAGACGGCGGCGACCGCGGGGACCGTTGGATCACCCGGGTCGGGGTGGAGCGCCTTGGCGCACAGCGCCCGGACCTTGCCGGGGGTGTCGGCCCCCTCGAGGGTGGTGAGGTCCATCATGCGCACGGCCAGATCGAGGGCGACGAGCTTGGCCTGCTTCTTGATGGACCGGGTACCGAGATCGGCAACGCGGGCCTCGGCGCCGACCTGGTCCACCCCAGGCAGCCCGTGCAGGAAGCGCCGAAGGGCGGATTCCGACGCCGTCGCATCCACCAGCACGGGTTCGAGCACAGCCCGGTCGACCTCCTGGAGCGCCACGCGGCCAGCATACGCAGCCCGCCAGGCGCCGCACCCGGGGCGGTCGGGGAGCGAGCCGGCGCCGACCGGCCCGGCGACCTGCCAGGATGCACCTCCGATGGACATCACCGTCGTCGACCACCCGCTTGCCGCCGAGCGTCTCACCATCTTGCGGGATGCGGCCACGAGCAACGCCGAGTTCCGCCAGGCCCTCGACGGCCTGGCCGGGATGCTCATCTACGAAGCCACCAGGCACCTCCCCACCGAGATCGTCGAGGTGCAGACACCTCTCGGTCCGGCCCTGGGGAAGCGCCTGGCGGCGGACCCCATGCTCGTGCCGGTGCTGCGGGCCGGGGTGGGCATGGTGAGCGCTGCGCTGCGTCTCGTGCCGAACGCCGAGGTCGGCTTCGTGGGCCTGGCCCGCAACGAGGAGACCTTCCTGCCGGTGCCGTACCTGGCCAAGCTGCCCGAGCGCCTCGATGGTCGGCCGGTGTTCGTGCTCGACCCGATGCTGGCGACGGGCGGTTCGCTCGTCTACACGGCCGAGCTGCTCGTGGCCCGCGGTGCGCCTCAGCCCCTCACGGTGGTGTGCGTGCTGGCGGCGCCCGAGGGCCTCGCCAAGGCCGAGGCGTCGGGCATCGACATGCGGATCGTGACCGCCTCGATCGACAGCCACCTGAACGACCTCGCCTACATCGTCCCCGGCCTCGGCGACGCCGGCGACCGCCAGTTCGGCCTCTGGTAGCTACACGAGCGACTGCAGGCGGGCAGCCAGCGCGTGGAGCGCGGGCTGGGGGTCGATGCCTACGGCCTCGCCGTAGAGCTTCACCTTGGGCTCGGTGCCGCTCGGGCGCACCTGGACACGGGTTCCGTCGGCCAGGACGTAGCGCAGCAGGTTGGCGTCGGGGAAGTCCTGCGAGCTCGCAACGGCAACGTCGGCCAGCGTGGTCGGCGGCGCAGCGCGCAGGGCGTCCATGAGCCCGGGCATGGCGGCCGGCACCATCGGGACCGACAGCTCGGCCGTGACGTGGTGGCCGAAGCGACGGTCGATGTCGGCGAGACGATCCTCCAACGTCGAACCCTCGGCCTTGGCCACCGCCGCCACCTCGGCCATCAGCACGGCGGCGGTGATGCCGTCCTTGTCGAGGGGAGGGCGGGTGACGAGGTAGCCGAGCGCCTGCTCGTAGCCGAAGACGAAGCGTCGGTCGGGGTGATCGAGCACCGCTTGGGCGATCCACTTGAAGCCGGTGAAGGACTCCGCGTGGTGCACGCCCGCCTCGGCCGCCATGGCGCCGAGCAACGTCGACGAGACGAGGGTGGTGATCACGAGGCGATCCTCGCCCGACGTGTGGCGCAGGATGTGATCGGCGAGGAGCCATCCGATCTCGTCGCCCGACAGGCGGCGCCAACCACCGGCGGCGATGGGTACGGCGACGCCCAGGCGATCGGCATCCGGATCGTTGGCCAGGGCGAGGTCCGCGCCCGTCCGGGCGGCCAGCGCGAGCAGCAGGTCCATCGCGCCGGGCTCCTCCGGGTTGGGGAACGCGACGGTGGGGAAGGCGGGATCAGGCTCGAACTGCTCGGCGACCACCGCCGGTACCGGGAACCCGGCCCGCTCGAACGCCGCGAGCAGGACGTCGCCGCCCACGCCGTGCATGGGCGTGTAGGCGACCCGGACGTCGCTGACGCCCGGCACGAGGCGGACTCCAGGCACATGGGCCAGGTAGCGCTCCACCACCTCGTTGCCGAGGCGTACGACGCGCGGGTCGTCGGGCGGCGCAAGCACGACGTCGGCGAGCGGTCCGACGGCGTCGATGCATGCCGCGATGTCGACATCGGCGGGCGGCACGATCTGGGCGCCCTCGCCCAGGTACACCTTGTAACCGTTGTCCTTCGGGGGGTTGTGGCTGGCTGTCACCATCACCCCGGCACAGCACCCCCACTCCGTGATGGCGACCGCAAGGACAGGCGTCGGCAGCGCCCGGGGCAGCAGGTACGCCGGGATGCCGGCGCCGGCCATCACGGCCGCCGTGTCCTCGGCGAAGCGATCGCTCTTGCGGCGGGCGTCGCAGCCGATCACGACACCGCGCTCCCTTGCGTCGGGAACGGTGTCGAGCAGGTAGCGGGCCAGTCCGGCCGCGGCCCGCCGCACGGTCACCTGGTTCATCCGCAGCGGCCCGGCCCCCAGCTCGCCCCGCAGCCCTGCCGTCCCGAACTGGAGGCGGCCGGCGAACCGCGCGTCCAGCTCGGCCGGGTCGCCTGCTAGCAGGGCCTCCAGCTCAGCTCGGGTCTCGGGGTCGGGGTCCTCGGCCAGCCATGCCTCGGCTGGCTCACGCAGGTTCGGCTCGCTCACACCACCCATCCTGCCCCACCCCGGAGCGGTGGTTCGCGGGCTAGGTGGTGGCGTCGAGCCCGGCGAAGCGGCGCAGCGACACGAGCGGTCGAGCGCCGACGTGGGCGATCACCTCGGCGGCGGCCAGCGACCCCAAGCGGCCGCAGTCGGCCAGGGAGTGCCGGTGGGTGTAGCCGTAGAGGAACCCGGCGGCGTAGAGATCGCCGGCACCGGTGGTATCGACCACCTCCGCCACGGGGTGGGCGTCGATCACGTGGACGTCGTCCCGGGTGATCACCACCGACCCGGCCTTGCCGCGGGTGACGGCCGCGATCTCGCAGCTGCCCCGAACCGCCTGGAGGGCGTCGTCGAAGTCGTCGACCTGGTAGAGGGCCATCAGCTCGTCCTCGTTGGCGAACAGGATGTCGACGGCACTGTCGACGAGGTGGAAGAAGTCGTCGCGGTGGCGGTCGACGCAGAACGAGTCGGACAGGGTGAGCGACACCTTGCCGCCCGCGGCGTGGGCGAGCGCGGCGGCCTTCACGTACGCCTCCTTGGCCTGCGGGCGGTCGAACAGGTATCCCTCCAGGTAGACCAACCGCCCGCGCGCCACCAGGTCGCCGTCCACGTCCTCGGGCCCCAGCATGGCCGAGACGCCGAGGTAGGTGTTCATGGTGCGCTGGGCGTCGGGCGTGACGACGATGAGGCAGCGGCCCGTGCTGACACCGAGCAGGGACGCAGCGTTGTCGAAGGTGACGCCGACGGCTCGCAGATCGTGGCCGAACACCTCGCCGAGCTGGTCGTCGGCGACCTTGCCGATGTAGGCGACCCGCCCGCCGAAGCTGGCAACCCCGGTCATGGTGTTGGCCGCCGACCCGCCCGACATCTCGATCCCCGTGGCCATCGCGTCGTAGAGCTGGTGGGCGCGGTCGGTGTCGATCAACGTCATGGCGCCCTTGACCAGCTGCTGGTCGGCGATGAACGCGTCGTCGTCGTGGGTGATCACGTCGACGAGGGCGTTGCCGACGAGCTCGGCGGTGGCCTCGTGCACGTC
>CAZTVJ010000257.1:0-16761 GCA_964616935.1 uncultured Acidimicrobiales bacterium
CCCGGTCCCGAGGTGGCGCATCGGCCTCGGCGCGCTGCTCGCCACGTGGACGGTGGCGCTGCCGATGGTGCTGGTACCCCTCGTCATCGGGGCCGCGCTCACCGGAGGCGGGTCCGAGCTGGTGCGGGGCACCCTGGTCTCGGCCACGGTGGCGGTGATCGCGTACGGGTCGCTGTTCGTGCTGCTGGGCCTGTGGGTGCGCCGGGCGCTGATCTGGGGCCTGGCCTACATCCTGTTGTGGGAGGGCTTCGTCGCCATCGCCGGCGCCAACGCCCAGCGACTCGCCATTCGCTCCTACACCCGGTCGCTCCTCAGCGACGCGACCGGGGTGGAGCTGCGTCTGGCCGACATCGGCGTGACCACCTCGGTGATCGTGCCGCTCGCCGTAGCCCTGGTGGCCTTCGGGTTGACGGCATGGCGGCTGCGCCACACCGAAGTCGCGTGAGGGCCGAAGTCGCCTGAGGGATCTAGGGCGTCGACTGCGCCTCGGCCTCGTCGAGGTCCTTCTTCAGAGCCTCGGGATCGGACTTCAGCTCCTTCTTGGTCATCTTGGTCGCTCGGGCCATGGCGGCCTCGACCCGATCAGCGAGATCGGCCGCAGCTACGGCGACGAGCGCGTACTCGCCGGCGTCAAGCTCTTCGCCGAGATCCTTCAGGTCGCCGCGGCTCATGCCGCCGGTGACGTGGCCGGCGATGGCGCCGATGCCGGCGCCGACGGTGGTGCCGTACAGGATGGCTGCGCCGATGCCGACGGGCGGGAACAGGGCGGCGACGAGGCCGACCGCCAGCCCGACGCCGCCGCCGAGCCACGCACCGTGGCGGGTGGGCTGCTCGTGCTTCTTGACGATCTTGACCTTGCCGTCGGCGTGCTTGGAGAGGACAGCGGCGTCGAAGGTGTCGATGAGGTCGAGCTCGTAGTAGAGGGCCTTGATGGCCTCGTAGTCGGCCTCGGCGGTCGCCTCGTCGGCATAGACGGCTGCGTACGCCATGAACGTGTCATAGGTCGGCATGGACAGGTCCTCTTTCGTTCGACGGGGGTCCGGGGACCTCGTTTCTACCAATTCCGCGGGGTGGCCCCCCCCGGAGCGAAATGGCGCTACTTGCGCCCGAAGCCGAACAGGTTCTGAGCCACCTTGCGCATCTGGATCTCCTCGGACCCCTCGGTGATCCGGTACCGCCGATGGTGCCGGTAGATGTGTTCGAACGGCATGTGGCGGGAGTAGCCCACGCCGCCGCACGTCTGCATGGCCCGGTCGGCGGCGTCGCAGGCCAGGCGGTTGGCCCGGTAGTTGCACATGGCGACGAGGTGGGTGACCTCCATGTGGTGCTTGTGGTCGAGCATCCACGCCGTGTAGCGGACGAGCTGGCGCAGCATGGCCGCCTCGGTGTGCAGCTCGACGAGCGGGAACTGGATGCCCTGGTTCACCGACAGCCGCTTGCCCCAGGTGATCCGTTGGTTCGAGTAGGCGACGGCCTCGTCGATGCAGAACTGCGCAGCCCCGAGTGACGATGCGGCCTGGCGGATGCGGTTCTCGTGGACGAAGTGCTGGGCGAGGTCCAGCCCGTGGTCGACCCGGCCGAACAGCGCCTCCTGCGGCACCCGGACGTCGGTCAGCGAGACCTCGGCGTGATCGGTGGGCATGTTGAACGTCCACCAGAAGAACTCGACCTTGAAGCCGGGCGCATCGGTCGGCACCAGGAACGCCGAGATGCCAACGGGGTCGCCAGGCTGGCCCGAGGTGCGGGCGAAGATGATGTCGTGGGTGGCGTGGTGGAGCCCGGAGTTCCACCGCTTCATCCCGTTCAGGACCCACTCGTCTCCGTCGGGCACGGCGGTGGTCTCCATGTACGTGGCGTCCGACCCGTGGTTGGGCTCGGTGAGGCCGAAGGCGAGCCGCCGCGACCCGTCGAGGAAGCCGGGCATCCATGCCGCCTTCTGCTCGTCGGTGCCGAAGTCGCGCATCATGAGCACCGTCGGGAAGTTGCCGACGACCGAGCTCTCGTTCTGGAGGTCGTTGTGGAGCCCGAGACCTTTGGTGGCCAGGTGCTCCCGGATCACCGCCATCTTCAGGTTCGACGCGTCCTGCCCGCCGTACTCCGATGGCAGGGCCAGCCGCAACCACCCCGCGGCGTCGGCGCGCCGGCGCATCTCGCGCAGCAGCGCCTCCCAGTCGGCGCGTGGGACGCCATCGTGGTCGAAGTCGGTGCGGGCCCACTCGCGGCGATGGTCGAAGAACCGGATGTTGTCATCCTGCTGCTCGAGCGGCCTGATCTCCCGCTCGATGAAGCCGTCAAGGGCGTCGAGGGTCTCTTGGATGTCGGGCGGGATGGCGAAGTCCATGACCGCCGAACCTAGCCAGCCACTGCCCCCACCGCCGCTTCCGCCGGCCGGTCGAGCGGCGCGGTGATGCCCGGCCGCAGCACCCGCACCGCGACCAGCACCAGGCCGAGCAGCGCCGCCGAACCCGCCGTCGTCGCTCGCAGCCCGATCACGTCGGCCAATCGGCCCTGAAGCAGCGCTCCCAACGGGTAGAGCACCCCGAGGATCATGAAGTTGAGCGACAGCACCCTGCCCCGCAGCGCATCGGGCGAGCGTTGCTGGGCCACGGTGGTGACGCTGGTGAGCTCGGTCACGTAGAGCGCGCCGACGACGACGAGCGCCAGGGCCATGGGAGCGAGCGACGGGGACAGCGCATAGGCGATCAGGGCCACCGGCAGGCCGGACACGGCCGCGACCAGCACCCGCCGGACGCCGAAGCGAGCCGCCAGCCCGCCGAGCGAGAGGGCGGCCACCACCGCCCCGATGCCCTGCGCGGTGATGAGCACCGAGTTCGTCGCCTCGGTGCCGCCGAGCACGTTCACCGCCATGGCCGGGATGAGGGCGATGAACGGCGCGGCCAGGAAGGTGACCAGGCACAGCGTGAGCATCGTGATCCGCAGACCCGGCTCGCGCCGCACGAACGAGACCGCGTCCAGGATCGCTCGGGCGATGGAGATGCGGACGCCATCAGGATGGGGTGGCGGGATGGCGATCACGAGGAGCACGACCACGACGGCGAGGAAGCTGGCCGCGTTGATGGCCAGGGCCGTCGAGACGCCGCCGAGCGCGATGGCGATGCCGGCCAACGCCGGCCCGATGATGCGTCCCAGGTTGAACTGGGCCGAGCCGAGGCCGATGGCCGCCACGAGGTCCTCGGGTGCCACCAGCTCGGGGATGATGGATTGGTACGCCGGGAAGCCGATGGCACCTGCGCAGCCGCCGCCGAGCGCGATGAGGGCCACGACGCCGGGCGGCGCGGCATCGATGGCGACGAGGACGGCGATCAGCGCCGCCAGGATCGCCTGGACGAGCGTCGTGCAGAGCAGCAGCTTCTTGCGCGACCAGCGGTCGGCCAGCGCGCCCCCGATCGGGCCGAGGATGGCCGTCGGGGCGAAGCCGGCGGCGGCGATGATGCCGTTCCATGCCGCCTGCCCAGTGACGTCGGCGACGTAGTAGCCGAGCGCGACCGTCTCCATCCAGGTGCCGATGTTCGACACGAACGCCCCGGACCACAGCAGTGCGAAGTTCCGGTTCTTGAGGGGGGCGAAGGAGACGGACGGCACGACGCCTGGAGGGTAGCGGCGTCGCTCAGAAGCTCGTCCCGTAGTGCGCGGGGCGATCAGCCAGGAACATCACGTCGGCCCGGCCGACAGCACCCGCGCGCCGCTCGTCGATCAGCCCGGCACGCGCCAGGGTCGAGGGCCGGTGGTCCCCGAGGTAGATCGCACCAAGCGTGGCGATGTCCAGCACGAGGTCCGCATCTGCCGACGTCGGTGCGCTGCTCGACTCGTGGCCGTCCTCCGTGACCGCGAACCGTCCGCCCCTGTCCAGGAACGGGTCTCGGACGTCGAGCACCAGGGAGCCGGCGGTCGCGTAGCGGCGGGCCCCGAGCGCCGCCGCGACGTCGAGGACACGAACCCACATCCCGTCGTTGGCCAGCAGCGTCCTGGCGGCTCGGGGTTGGTCGAGCAGGAACGGCACCGGGTCGCCGAAGGGGCTGTCCCACGAGCGGATCGGCCCCACGAGGTCGATGCCGAGCAGGAACCGCCACAGGTCGATGCTCGCACCAGGGGTGGCGGTGAACATGTCGTTCACGAGCAGGGCATGCGCAGGGAAGCCCTCCTGCCAGTTGCTGTCGATTCGATAGCTCACGTAGCCGTCGGGGTGGACGGCGTAGAAGAGGCCGCTGGCACCGTCGCGCCGGTGCTCCCGGTCCAGGAACAGCACGTCCCACCACGGTTCGCTCCGGCTGAGCCCGCCCGGCGTCTGCCGCCGCCAGCGCTCGTGCAGGTCCGGCAGGAGCGCCCGGGCCTCGGCCGCGTCGACGAGGCGGACCCGGCCGCTCTCGGGAAGATCGGCGCGAAGGTCGGCGAACCGTCGGTCCACCTCGAGGCGGCGCAGGGTGCTGGCCGGTCCGTAGCCGTACCGGCCGTAGATCGAGCTCTCGGATGCCGTCAGGATCGCCACCGGGTAGCCCTGATCCACGAACCACCGGTGCTGGGCCACCATGAGCTCGGTGAGGATGCCGCGGCGCCGGTGCGTCGCCGCGACCGACACCCACGTCACACCCGCAGCGCGGATCGACCCCCCGCCGGGCACGGTCATCTCGAACGGGAAGTCCCCCGTCACCCCCACGATGTCGCCGTCCTCGTCGGCCACGAAGAAGCGGCGGACGTCGACGATGAGCCGCGAGTCCACCAGGTCCTGCTCGCTGTACTGGACGCCGAAAGACCGCCCGTCCTGGCGGCTGATGGCGGGCCAGTCGTCCTCGGTGGCCGCACGGATGGTGATGTCCACGGTCGGGCAGTCTCGCCCGCGACGATCAGTGGTGACGGGTCATTTCCAGACCGCCGAGCACCGTGTCGCGCAGGCTGTCCCGAAAGGCTTGGTCGACCGGAGCGCCGGTCACGAGGAAGCGGAAGAACATCGGACCGGTGAGCAGATCCATCGTGATGTCGAGGTCGGTGTCCTTGGCGAGCTCGCCGCGAGCGACGGCACGCTCGAGGAGCTCCCGCAGTGGCCGGCGCCGCGTGTTCAGCGAGTCGAGCAGCGTGGCCTCGAGCTCCGGGTTGCTCCGCGCCGCCGCGAGGACCTGGATGAGCAGCGCCACCGCAGGACCCTGATCCAGCTCGGTGCAGATGTCGCTGAACAACGCGTCGACATCGCCGCGCAGGGTGCCGGTGTCGGGCGTCTCGATCGGGACGGCGATCTCGTGGAACGCGTCGAGGACCATCTGCTCCTTCGACGACCAGCGCCGGTAGATGGCAGCTTTGCTCACCCCGGCACGTTGGGCGACGGCGTCGACGCTGAAGCCGGCCAAGCCCTCGGCGGCAGCCAGCTCCAGGGTGGCCTCGAGGATGGCCCGATCGGCCCGCGCATCTCGTGGCCGACCCGGCCGTCGGGGAGCGACCGTCTCCGCGGCTGTGGCCGGCGACAGGGTGTTCACCGCTCCATCATCCCCCATCGCCTACCCGCCGTCACCGTCAGCCGAGCCTCGGATCAGGCGGCGCGCCAGCCTCAGCTCGCCCGGCGTGCCTCCAGCAGCGCGGTGACGGCCTTGCCATCGGCTTGGCCCTTCGTCGCCTTCATCACGGCGCCGACGAGTGCGCCCACGACCTTGTCCTCACCAGCGACGTAGCGCTCCCACATGGCAGGGTTCGCCGTGATGGCGGCATCGACCTGGGCTTCCAGTGCGTTGCTGTCCATCACCTCGAAGCCCTTCGCCGCAGCGATCGTGACCGGGTCGCCGGCCCCTCCGGCGGCAACCAACGCCGCAAGGACGGCCTTGGCCTGCGTGGCCGTGAGCTTGCCGTCGGCCTCCAGGCGCGTGAGGGCAGCCAGCGCCGGCGCTCGGAGGTGCTCTGCTCCGTCGACGGCCAGGTTGTGCTCCACGTGCACCAGCACCCGGGCTGGGTCACCTCCTGCGGCGATGGCGGCGACCGCTAGGTCGTCCAAGGCTCGGTCAACGGCGATGGCGACCGGTGCATCGGACGCCGCCACGCCCGCGGCCGTAGCCAAGCGGGCCCGCCGCGCGGCAGGCAGCAGGGGCATCGACGAGCGGACGCGCCCGATCCACTGGGCGTCGGGCAGCAGCGGCACGAGATCGGGCTCGGGGAAGTACCGGTAGTCGTCGGCCTCCTCCTTCGTGCGCAGGGTGTGGGTGCGCCCGTCGGCCTCGTCCCAGTGGCGGGTCTCCTGGCGGATGCGCTCGCCCGCCTCCAGCAGCACGATCTGGCGTTGCGCCTCGTACTCGATGGCCCGCCCGACCGAGCGGACCGAGTTGAGGTTCTTGATCTCACAACGGGTCCCGAGCACCTCCGAGCCGACAGGCCGCATCGACACGTTGGCGTCGACCCGCATCGACCCCTCCTCCATCTTGGCGTCGCTGACGCCCGTGGCGACGAGGATGGCCCGCAGCTCGTTCACGTAGGCTTTGGCGTCCTCGGAGGACCGGAGGTCGGGCTCGCTCACGATCTCGAGGAGCGGTACGCCGGCGCGGTTGTAGTCGACGAGGGTGAAGTCGCTGCCGTGGATCCGCCCGCCGCTGTCGCCCATGTGCGTGGACTTGCCGGTGTCCTCCTCCAGGTGGGCTCGAGTGATGCCGATCCGGGTCCCCGATGCCAGCTCGAGCCAGCCCTGGACGTTGATCGGCTGGTCGTACTGGCTGACCTGGTAGTCCTTCGGCATGTCGGGGTAGAAGTAGTTCTTCCGGTGGAAGATGGAGTCGCGGATCTCACAGTGGAGCGCCTCGCCGAGGACGATGGCCAGCTCGACCACCTGGGCGTTCAGCACCGGCAGGCTTCCGGGGAGACCCAGGCAGACGGGGCAGATGTTGGTGTTGGGCTCGTCGCCGAAGTGGTTCGGGCAGGCACAGAAGATCTTGGTGCGGGTCTGCAGCTCCGCGTGGACCTCCAGTCCCAGCACCATCTCCCAATCAGCGGTCACCGTGGCGCCCCGACCGTCATGGCCGCCTCCAGCACCGCGGCGGCCCGGAACATGGTGGCCTCGTCGAGGGTGGGGGCGAGCAGCTGCACCCCGACCGGTAGTCCGTGCGCCCCGGTGCCGAACGGCACGCTCATCGCTGGGTGGCCGGCGAGGTTCGAGGGGATGGTGGCGACGTCGGACAGGTACATGAGCAGTGGGTTCTCCGTCTTGGCGCCGAGCTCGAACGCGACGCTCGGCGACGTCGGTGCGAGCAGGAGGTCGACGTCGCGGTAGGCACGATCGAAGTCGGCGGCGATCATGCTGCGGACCTTCAGCGCCTTGCCGTAGTAGGCGTCGTAGTAGCCGGCGGACAAGGCGTAGGTGCCGAGCATGATGCGCCGCTTGACCTCGGCACCGAAGCCGGCTTCACGGGTGGCAGCGTTCATGGCGGCCGTGTCAGCGGCATCGACGCGCAGGCCGTAGCGGACTCCGTCGTAGCGAGCCAGGTTGCTCGACGCCTCGGCCGGGGCGATCAGGTAGTAGGCGGTGATGCCGTAGATGACGGCCGGCACCGAGACCTCCTCGATCTTCGCGCCCGCGGCCGAGAGCACCTCGGCCGCGGCGTCGAGCCGCGCCAAGACGTCGGGATCGACCCCGTCGCGCAGCTCGCTGATGACACCGATGCGGAGTCCGTCGACCCCCTCATGAAGCGTCGGCGTGATCGGCCGCAGCGGGCCCGGGATGGACGTGGAGTCGAGCGGGTCGTGTCCGCCGATGACCTCCAGCACCGCCGCCGCATCGGCCACGGATGTGGCGAGCGGGCCGATCTGGTCGAGGCTCGACGCGAAGGCCACGAGCCCGTACCGGCTCACCGCGCCGTAGGTGGGCTTCACGCCGACGACGCCGGTGAGCGCCGCCGGCTGGCGGATCGAGCCACCCGTGTCCGAGCCGAGTGCCACCGAGCTGAAGCCCACGGCGACGGCCACCGCGCTGCCGCCGGACGATCCTCCCGGCACCCGTCCGGGATCCATCGGGTGGAGCGTGGGTCCGAACGCGGAGTTCTCGGTCGAGCTGCCCATGGCGAACTCGTCCAGGTTGGTCTTGCCGATCACGATGGCGCCGGCGGCGGCGAGGCGTCGCACGACCGTCGCGTCGTAGGGCGGTCGCCATCCCTCGAGGATCCTGGACGAACACGTCGTGGGGATCCCGCGCGTGCACATGTTGTCCTTGAGGGCGACGGGGACGCCGGCGAGGGCGCCCGGGTTCTCACCGGCCCGCACCTGGGCGTCGATGGCCGCCGCTGCCTCTCTGGCCTCGTCGGCGAGCACGAGGTTGAACGCGTGCAGCTCGCCGTCGCGCGCGGTGATGCGGGCGAGGTGCTCCTCGACGACCTCCAGCGCCGAACGTTCGCCGGCAAGCACAGCGGCGGCGATGCCGAGTGCCGTCACGGGGCTTCCCCGAGGATCGGCGGCACCCGGAAGCGCCCACCCTCGGCTGCCGGAGCCATGGCCAGCACCTCGTCGCGGTCGAGGCACGGGCCCTCGATGTCGGGGCGCAGCACGTTGGCCAGGGGATACGGACGAGTCATGGGCTCGACACCCCCGAGGTCGAGCCCGTCGATGTCGCGAAAGTGCTCGAGCATCGAAGCGAGCTGGCCGGTGTAGCGCTCCAGCTCGTCGGCGGTGAGCTCGAGGCGGGCGAGGCGGGCGACGTGGGTGACCTCGGCGGCCGAGATGGGGGTGGGCACGAGTGGCCATGGTAGGCGGACGCTCGCGGCCGCTCCCCTTCCGTTCTCGGTCGGGGCTCACGACGGGGCGTAGCGTGGCGTCGGAACCAACGGGGAGGGACCCACCGTGTCGCTGGCCACCGAGCTGGAGCTACCCACCTTCGACCTGCTGTCCGACGAGCTGCAGAGCGATCCGCACGGCTACGCCGCTCGGGCCCGGGAGCAGGGCTGGCTGGCCCGGTCGCCGTTCGGGTTCGAGATCCTCGGCTACCGCCAGGTGCAGGCGGTGCTCCGTGACCGGCGGTTCGGATCGCCGGTCGGATTGACCCTGCAGATCCAGGGCATCACCTCGGGGCCGCTCTGGGACCGCGTCGTCACAGGCATCCTCAGCCTCGACGGGGACGACCACCAGCGGCTGCGCCGCCTCGTTGCTCAAGCGTTCACCCCGCGGTCGGCCGACACCTTGCGATCCTCGATGGTGAGGATCGTGAACGACCTGGTCGACGTCGTGGCGCCGACGGGCCACAGCGACGTCGTGGCCGACATCGCCCGGCCATACCCGATCGCCGTGATCTGCGAGCTGCTCGGGACACCGGCGCAGGACTGGCCACTGTTCTCCCGGTGGGCCGACGACGCCTTCAAGATCTTCAACCTGAACGTCCACGAAGACGGGCCGGCCATCGAGCGGGCGTTCGACGAGCTCGACGCCTACCTGGAGGACCTCATCGCCGAGCGACGCAGCGCGCCGAGGGACGACCTGCTCTCGGCCCTCATCGCCGCCGAGGACCAGGGAGACCGGCTGACCCACGACGAGCTGCTCATGATGGCGAACGCCGTCCTGCTGGCGGGCACCGACACCACCCGCAACCAGCTCGCGGCGGCCGTCCAGACCTTTGGTGACCACCCGGAGCAGTGGACGATGCTGGCCGAACAACCCGACTTGGCTCTCCGGGCCGTCGAGGAGTGCATGCGGTTCAGCCCGGTGATCTTCGGCACCGCCCGGATCGCGGGCGAGGATGTCGAGATGGAGGGCATCACGATCCCGGCGGGGTCGTTCGTGGGCGTCAACACGGCGAGCGCGAACCGCGACCCGGCGACCTATGCCGACCCGGACACCTTCGACATCACGCGCGAGGCGCCCGCCCCCATGCTCACCTTCGGCGGCGGCATCCACTACTGCCTGGGCGTGCACCTGGCCCGCGTCGAGCTGGCTGAGTCGCTGGTCATCCTCTCCCGCCGCCTCGTGGACCTCCGCCAGGTCGGCCCGGCGCCGTGGAAGCCCGTCACGGGGATCAGCGGGCCGACGACGCTCCCGGTGTCGTTCCGACCGGAGCGCTGAACGGGGCGAAGGCCGGCGGGCGCTTCTCGACGAAGCTGCGGACACCCTCGCGGAAGTCGTCGGCCCTCAGACTCGCGGCCATGAGCGGGAGCGACCGGTCCGTAGCCTCCACGACGCCGACGCCGAAGTCGGCGTAGACCTGGTGCTTCATGACGGCCATCGACGCCGGTGAGCAGTTGGCGGCCAGGTCCACGGCGTAGTCGAGCGCTCGCTCGAGCAGGAGCTCTGGTTCGACCGAGTCGCTGATGACGCCGATGCGGGCCGCTTCCTCGGCCAGGAAGACGCGGCCCGACATCAGGAGGTCGAGCGCGGCAGCAGGGCCGACCAGGCGGGGCAGCGTCCAGGAGATGCCATGCTCGGCGATGAGCCCGCGTCGGGCGAAGGCGGTGGTGAACTTGGCGCCGTTCGCAGCGAAGCGGACGTCGCACATGAGCGCCTGGCACAGGCCGATGCCGGCGCACGCACCATTGATCGCCGCGATCACCGGCTTGGGGATGGTTGTGGTGTGCCACTGCTGGCGCCGGCCGTGAGCGGCCCGGTCTGCGCTGCCCCCGCTGGCATCGGCACCGATGCCTTGGAGCATGTCCATGTCGGCCCCGGCGCAGAACCCTCGACCGGCCCCGGTGACGACGATGGCGCGGATGTCCGGGTCGGCGCCTGCCTCGTCGAGCAGGTCGAAGTACCGGGTCTCCAGCTCACCGGTCCAGGCGTTGAGGCGCTCTGGGCGGTTCAGCGTGAGCAGCGCCACAGGGCCACGGCGCTCGGACAGGACCACGTCATCGGCCATGCCCCGACCGTAGCGGCCCCGCCCTCCCCCGCCTACGTCAGTCAAGGTCCCTGGGCCGGCGATTCGCCGGCGATTCGCCGGCCTAGGGAGCGCCAACCGGGTCGTCGGGGGGGTCGGGCATCGTGACCTGGGGCTCTGCATCGCCCACCCTGGTGGCCGCCGACTCGGCCGTCTCGTCATCTGAGATGCCCATCTCAACGACCGAGACGGGCTCGTCGGCGTCGGCTCCCCCGTCGTCGGCCGCGACCGAACCCTCGGCCCCCGCCGAGCCTGCTCCAACGACCGGGTCACGGCGATGCTGCACCACATCGATCGCCAGCCAGACCACCGCGACCAGGAACACGATCGCCGACACCCATTCGTTCACCCGTAGCCCACCGAGGGTGTTGGCGTCGTCGATCCGCAGTCCCTCGATGAAGAAGCGGGCGAAGGTGTAGCCGGCGACGTAGACCAGGAACAGCCGACCGGGCCGCAGCCAGCCCTTCCGGTCGATCCAGATCAGCACCACCACGAGCAGCAGGTTCCACAGCGCCTCGTAGAGGAACGTCGGGTGGAACGTCGTGAACTGCTCGTACCCCGGCGGCCGGTTCGCCGGTGAGATCTCCAGCCCCCACGGCAGGTCGGTCGGGCGACCGAACAGCTCCTGGTTCCACCAGTTGCCGAGCCGGCCGATGGCCTGGGCCAGGGGGAGTGCAGGCGTCACCGCGTCGAGCCCGGGGGCCAGCGGGATGCCCAGCTTGTGGGCTCGCCACACCCCGACAGCCACGCCGAGGGCCACGCCACCCCAGATGCCGAGGCCGCCCTCCCAGATCGCCACGATCCGGCCCGGGTCGTCGCGGAAGAGCTGCCAGTCGGTGATGACGTGGTACAGCCGGGCGCCGATGATCCCCGCAGGGACGGCCCACAGCGCGATCGACGCCATCTGGTCGCGGGTGCCGATGCCCTTGTCCTCAAGGCGTCGGCCCGCCAGCCACACGGCGGCGATGACCCCGAGCGCGATCATCAGGCCGTACATGCGCAGCTGGAGGCTGCCGATGTGGATCGCCCCCGAGCCAGGACTGGGGATCGAGGCGACGATCGCGACGGGAAGCGGCACGCCGGGACCCTACCGAGCCGAGGTCGGCCCCTGACCCGCGACCCGGCGCACGAACGCGATCGAACGCTCACGTACCAGCTCGGCGTCGTAGTCGAGGGTGGCGACGTGGTAGCTGCGGTCGAGGTAGAGCCGCTCCACCGGACCGCTGGCCGCCGCCGCGAGCACGTCGGAGTTCTCGGGATCGACGACGTGATCCTGACGGCTCGTGATCACGAGCAGTGGTGACGTGATGCGCACAAGGTCGCCCCGCAGCGCGCCCAGCCCCTCCATCAACGACAGCAGCGGTACGAGCGGGGTGGCGTCATACGCCGTCTCGACCACATCCGGGTCGGCGATGTCGGCGCCCGAGCCGGGAACGACGACGTCACCGTCGTCCACCATGGCTCGGACCATCTCGACGGCCTCGTCGGGCATCGGCAGCACGAGGGCGTTGATGCACACGATGCCGGCCAGGCCGTCATGGCGCGTGCCCAGCCACGCAGCGAGCGCACCGCCCATCGACTGGCCGACGACGACCACGACGTCGCAGCGACGGGCCAGCCGGGCGAGGCCGGCTTCTGCCGCCGCCGACCAGTCCACCCACCCGGTCACCACCATGTCCTCGATCGTGGTGCCGTGGCCCGGGAGCCTCGGCAGCTCGACCGAGAAGTCTGCGGCGGCGAAGGCCTCCGCCAGTCTGCGCATCGAGCCGGGATGGCCCGTGAAGCCGTGCAGGCAGAGCACACCAGCACGACCACCCTCGTACGACCAGGGCTCGGCGCCGGGCAGCAGATCGCTCGGCGCGGGCTGGCGCAGGATCTCGGCAGTCATCGGCCCTCCCGCTCGTCAGACGGGGGCGTGGAAGTCGTTGATCCGATGCTCGGCGCCAGGATCGGCCGCATCAAGGGCCCAGACGAGCTTGTCCTCGTCGTCGAACCGGTAGTAGCTGATCCCCCGGCGGCCCGTGGGTCGGCCCGCGTTGAAGACCTCCCAGTACGCCGCGACGTCGTGGTCGCCCGTGAGGTCGAGGATCTCGAAGGTCACGTCGGGCGCTCGCTCGGCGACGTTGTCGAAGAGCGTCCTGACCTCCTCACGCCCGACGTGCGGACGGACGAAGGAGAAGTCGTTGTAGTGACAACCATCGGCCACGAAGGTCATCTGGCGGTCGATGTCTCTCACGTTCCACGCATCGAACAGGGCGCGAAAGGCAGCCTGGCTCATGTCATCCTCCTCGGCGGTAGGGGTCGTCATCGGTGAGGGGCAGCTCCCACCACTCGCCCGGGTACCCGACCGTCTCCCACTCCGGAAAGGGGTAGATGCAGTTCACCGGGCACGCAGGGAGGCACTTGTCGCAGCCCGAGCACAGCTCGGGGATGATCACGACGTCGGGTCCGTGGTTGAAGATGGCGCCGAAGTGCGGCGGGCAGTGCCGGAGGCAGGCATCGCAGTTGATGCACTCCGCCATCTCGATCCGCACCGGGGCGTTGCGCCACTTGGGGTTGCGCTCGCGCTGCCCGATCCGCTCGAGCCGGGTTGCCGCAACCACGCCCGCAGCATCGCCGCGGATTGACCCTGCGGTCAAGGTCGGGGTTGACTGGCGCCGTGGCAGCGAACGTCGGCGCTCGGCGCCACACCGACCAAGGGCGGGAGCGCAAGCAGCAGCTCCTGGACCACGCGACGCGGCTGTTCGCCACCCGCGGGTACGCCAGCACGAGGGTCAGCGACATCTGCAAGGAGACCGGCGTCGCCAAGGGCCTCTTCTACTGGTACTTCGAGAACAAAGAGGCGCTGTTCGCGGAGCTCGTGCGTTCGATGCGCGCGCAGCTCGAGGAGGCTCGGGCGGCGGCGGTGGACCCGGACCAGGATCCGTTGGTCCGTCTGCGCCAGGCGGTCGAGGCATCGGTGAGGTTCATCGCCCAGCACACGGAGTTCTTCACCCTCGTGCGGCTGGAACGGCGCGAGCCGACGGTCTCGGCCCTGCTTCGCGAGGCGGTCGATGCCGACGTCGCCGGCGTGGCCCGGCTGATCGAGGACGGGCAGCGATCTGGTCTCGTGACGGCATCCGAGCCGTCAGCCTTCCTGGCCCAGGGTGTCGTCGGTTCGGTCACGAGCTTCTGCCACGCCCATCGCACCGGTCGGCTCGGGGTGGACGTCGACGAGCTGGCCCGCCAGGTGGGCGCCTGGGTCGTACGGGCCGTCGGGGGCCGGGAGGCACCGGGAGCAGCCCTTCACGCCGTCGGTCAGGACGTGGCCCCCCGCCTTCGCCGACCCACCGGCACGCGCCAGCTGGATCGCGTCGCCCACACCAGCCAGGTCCCGGCTCCGACCGGGATCTCCGCGAGGTAGGTGAAGGCCGAGTAGAGCAGCACGGCCGCCGTCATGGTGGCCGGATCGCCGCCCGCAGCGACCAGCGAGCCGGCCATGCCCGCCTCGACGAATCCGACGCCACTGGGCGTGATCGAGATGTTCGACAGCAGGCGGCCCACTGCGAACGCGGCGAACACCTCGACCCAGGTGAGGTGGTCGGAGGTATCGGGGAGCACCTCCAGGCACAGGAAGAAGAGCACGAACTGGCTCACGTTGTAGACGGAGACCCAGACGGTGAGTGGCACCCACCGCTCGACGATGAGGTTGCGGCTCTCGTGGCGGAACCCGACCAACCGCTTCTCCACCCCGTGCACGGGGTCGCGCCGGCCCAGCCAGCCGAGGGCCTTCTCCATCATGCGCCCGATGGCCGATGCGAAGGCGTCGCTGCGCAGGACCAGCCAGAGCAGCGCGATCACCGCCAAGACGACCGCGATGCCGAGCACCGCCACGGCCACCACGACCGGGGTGAGCTCGTTCGTGAACGCGAGCAATGCCAGCGCGACCACCGGCAGGGCGAGCTTGGCCAGCACGTTCCAGACCCCCGACACCAGGATCGAGCGGGTGATCTCCCCTGCAGTGAAGCCCCAGGAGCCGTACATCAGGTAGGTGGCAGCCACCCCGGCTGCGCCACCGAACGGCAACACGTTCGAGATCGCGCTCGAGGACAGGTTCACCACAAAGGCCTGGGGGCGGATGAGCCCGGGCAACGAGTTCACCAGCACGCCGGTGTAGGTCACCATGTTGAGCAGCCAGACGACCGCCAGCATCCCGACCTGCCAGGCCTGCAGCTCACCGAGGACATCCCAGACCTCGGCATAGGTGCTGCCGGTCACGCGGGGCAGCACCACTGCAAAGATGGCCACGACCACCGACACCGACAGGGCGATCTCGATCGCCCACCTCCAGGCCGGCTTGGACCTGACCTGGGGCACCAGCTCCTCCTGGGCCAGCTCATCGGCGACGTGGGCATCGGCGGCCGCCTGCGCGGCGGCAGCATCGGAGAGCACGGATGCTTCGGTCGCCCCGCCGTCCTCGTCGAGCACCTCGGTCATACCAGCCCTGCGAAGACGTCGTCATCGAGCGTGCCCGCCGGCGCGCCCGGGCGCACGAACCACTCCCGCCCGAAGGCGAGGGCGAAGTACTCGTCGGGCAGCGACGCGAACACCGCCAGACTCCGCAGCGTGTCGATGCCCGAAGCACTCGAGGCCTGGCTCGCGTGGGCCAGCATCGCGGCCCGCTTGCGGTCGAGCTGGGCGCTGACATCGACCACGGTGGTGATCTCCGCCTCGGGCACATACCACCGTTCGAACGAGTCCGGCTTGAAGCCGTGACCCAGGTCGTAGCCGAGAGCCCCGGCCAGCTCCGCGCCGGTCCTCAGCAGCTCCCGGCTCACCGTGGCCTCGAGGACCACCGGTGTGGCGGCCATCTCGGCGGCCCGCGCGCCCACCCGGTGCACCTGGACGTGGTCGGGGTGGCCGTAGCCCCCGAAGCGGTCGTAGGTGGTGAGCACGTCAGCCTGCTCCTCGACGAGCAGGGCGGCCAGGAGCGCGGCAGCCTCGTCGACGGGTGCGGCAGCGAACGTCGCGTCGCCGCCTCCGTCGAGCGGACCCGACCCGCTGTCCGCATAGCCCAGGAACACGGTGCGGGCAGCGCCCACGATCTTGGCGGCCCGCTCGGCCTCCTCGCGCCGGCGTCGCCCCAACGCTACGCCGGCGCCGAAGCTGCTCGGATCGGCGTCGCCCGCCTCGCCTTCGGTGGCGAAGACCAGCACCACCCGATGGCCGGCGTCTGCGGCGCGGGCCATGACGCCAGCGGTCAGCAGAGCCTCGTCGTCGGGATGGGCGTGGAAGGTGACCAGGGTGTGGGGCATGTGGCTGTGCGGGGCACGACGGGTGACCGGGGGCCCACCGGGGGGCAAGGTTAGGCTCTGGCATCGTGTCGTCTCACCTGCGCGTGCTCCTCGCGTCGGATTGCTACGTACCCCGCCTCGGTGGCATCGAGGTCCAGGTGCACGAGCTGGGTCGCCAGCTGCTGGCCGCCGGTCACGAGGTGGAGGTGGTGACACCCTTCCCGGGTCCTGACGAGGTCGACGGCATCAAGGTCCACCGACTCGGGGAGCCGCTCCTCCCCCTCGACGTGCCCTTCACGCCAGGGACCTTCCACAAGACCGACGAGATCCTGGGTGCCGGCCGCTACGACGTCGCCCACTTCCACGGTGGAGTGGTGTCGCCGTTCGCGTTCGGCGGCGCCTACCTCAGCCAGAAGCGGGGCATCCCGACGGTCATGACGTCGCATTGCGTCTGGAACCGGACGCAGCTCGTGTTCCGGCTGCTCGACCGAGGCGTCGGCTGGAAGTCGTGGCCGGTCGTCTACTCGGGGGTGAGCGATCTGGCCGCGTCGCATCCGACCGAGTCGTTTCTCGTGTTCGGCACCATCACCGATCCGAGCCGGCTGCCGGGCGGCGTGGTAACGCGCAATCCTTACGTGGTCGCGGCGAAGATCG
>CAZTVJ010000258.1:0-4513 GCA_964616935.1 uncultured Acidimicrobiales bacterium
CCTTCATGACGCATCCGGTGTTCACGGCGCATCGCTCCGAGACGGCGATGATGCGGTACATCCGCCAGCTCGAGCTGAAGGATCTGGGCCTGGATCGATCGATGATCCCGCTCGGCTCGTGCACGATGAAGCTCAACGCGGCGGCGGAGATGATCCCGATCACGTGGCCCGAGCTGGCCAACATGCACCCCTATGCGCCGGCGGATCAGGCCGAGGGCTACGCGCAGCTGATCGCCGAGCTGGAGCAGATGCTCGTCGCCTGCACCGGCTACGACGCGGTGAGCCTGCAACCGAACGCCGGCAGCCAGGGCGAGCTGGCCGGGCTGCTCGCCATCCGCGGCTACCACCGCAGCCGGGGAGACGAGCAGCGCACCGTCTGCCTCATCCCCTCCTCCGCCCATGGCACGAACGCGGCGAGCGCCGTGATGGCCGGCATGGAGGTCGTGGTGGTGGCCTGCGACGACCAGGGCAACGTCGATCTGGCGGACCTGCGGGCCAAAGCGGCCGACGCCGCGGGACGCCTGGCGGCCGTGATGGTGACCTACCCCTCGACCCACGGGGTGTTCGAGGCCGGCATCACCGAGCTGTGCGAAGTCGTCCACGCCCACGGTGGCCAGGTGTACGTGGATGGCGCCAACCTCAACGCGCTGGTCGGCGTGGCCCAGCCGGGCCACTTCGGTGCGGACGTGAGCCACCTCAACCTGCACAAGACCTTCTGCATCCCCCACGGCGGCGGGGGTCCCGGTGTCGGCCCGGTCGGGGTGCGCGCCCACCTCGCGCCGTTCCTGCCCGGCGATCCGCTCGACGCCGCTGCCTCCCCGGTCGGTCCGGTCTCAGGGGCGAAGTTCGGCTCGGCCGGCATCCTGCCCATCTCGTGGGTGTACGTGTCGCTGATGGGTGGTGCGGGGCTGCTCGAGGCCACCGCGATGGCCATCTTGAACGCCAACTACATCGCCCGTCGCCTCGACGCCCACTACCCCGTGCTCTACGCCGGTGAGGGCGGGTTCGTGGCCCACGAGTGCATCCTGGACCTGCGGCCGATCACCAAGGCCACGGGCGTCACCGCCGAGGACGTGGCCAAGCGGCTCATGGACTACGGCTTCCACGCGCCAACCCTCAGCTTCCCCGTCGCGGGCACGCTCATGGTGGAGCCCACCGAGAGCGAGGCCAAGGGTGAGCTCGATCGCTTCTGCGACGCCATGATCTCGATCAAGGCCGAGATCGATCGGGTGGGCCGGGGTGAGTGGATGCTCGAGGAGAGCCCGCCACGCAACGCGCCGCACCCCGCGGAGGACGTCGCCACCGAGGACTGGAAGCTGCCCTACACGCGTGACGAGGCCGCGTTCCCGGTCGCCGGTCTGCGAGGGTCGAAGTACTTCCCGCCGGTCAGCCGGATCGACGCCGCCTTCGGCGACCGCAACCTGGTGTGCAGCTGCCCGCCGATCGAGGCCTACACCACCCCGTAGTCGCTACGCCTAGGTCAGCGGGGTACGACCTCGATGACGCAGCGCGGGCCCGGCGCCCTGGCCAGGCGACCGTCGGCTGTCATCAGGGTGCATCCCAGCGCTTCGGCCAGGGCCACGTACGCCGCGTCGTAGGCGGAGACGTTCGCCCGGAGCTGCCACATGCGCGCCAGCAGGCCGACCATCGGATGTCGTTGAACGCCCAGCTGGCCCCACACCCCGAGGGCCCGCTCGGCGTCGGCGCTGTTGATGTTCCCGCGGCGGGCCTGCTTGCGCAGCGCGTCGGCGATCTCGACGTCGACGAGGTGGGGTACGTGGACCGCCTCGCGGCCGAGGCGCTGGCGCGCGGATCCGTCATGGAGCAGGGCCGACAGCGCGGCGGACGCGTCGAGGACGATCAATGAGCGGCGCGGGCGGCATCAAGGTCGTCGAGGACCTGTTCGGGATCGACGTTCAGGTCCGGCAGCGAACCGAGCAGGGACTCGTTGTCGGCCCGGCGGGATGTGCTGGCGAGCTCGCGCACGGTGAACGCCGAGAGGGAGATGCCCTCCCTGTCAGCGAGCCGTTGCAGCCGATCCGCGACGTCGTCGGGCACGTTGCGCAGATAGAGCGTCCTCATGTCGCAGGATGCTAGCGCAACGCATGCATTATGCGACAGCTCAGCAGCTCACGACTTCGCCACGAAGGGCAGGGGCACCACGGTCCCGGCGAGCAACGCGCCGCGGACGTCGACCTCCACGGCGGTGCCGTCGTCCACAACGGGTGGTAGGAACGCCAGGGCGATGCCATGGCCGAGCACGGGCGAGAAGTTCCCGCTGGTGACCGTGCCCGCCTCCGACCCGTCGACGAGCACGGCGCTCCCCTCTCGTGGCGGCCGGCGCCCCTCCGTTGCGATCCCCCGCAGCTTGCGCCGGACACCGGCGGCCCGTTCGGCCTCCAGCGCCTCCTTGCCCCGGAACGTGGTCTTGTCCCACGCCACCACCCAACCCAGCCCGGCCTGGAGCGACGTGATGCCAGGCCCTAGCTCGTGGCCGTGGAGAGGCAGCCCGGCCTCCAGCCGCAGCGTGTCCC
Source organism: uncultured Acidimicrobiales bacterium (assembly GCA_964616935.1). Taxonomy (GTDB): domain Bacteria; phylum Actinomycetota; class Acidimicrobiia; order Acidimicrobiales; family Ilumatobacteraceae; genus CAZTVJ01. The sequence continues at coordinate 2,535 of CAZTVJ010000258.1, forward strand.
GTGCCCCGAGGCCGGCGGGGACCGGGCCGGCGGCCAGCACGGCCTCCCAGAAGCGCCCTGCCTCGGCGGCTGGTACCGCCACCTCGACCCCGTCCTCACCCGTGTAGCCGGTGCCGGCGGCGACGCAGGGAGCACCCTCCCACTCGAAGCGGGTGACCCGGAACCGGCCCACCTCAGCGGCGGCCGGCGCTACCGGAGCGAGCAGGGCACGAGCCATGGGACCCTGGATGGCGATGATGGCGCGCTCGGCGGTGGTGTCGGTGCCTCCGACCGCCTCAACCACCCTGGCGGTGTTGGACGCATTCGGCATGACGTCGAAGCTCGACTGGTCGATCCACCACACGATGATGTCGTCGAGGACCGAACCGTCGTCGCCGCACAGGTGGGTGTACTGCGCCCGCCCTGGGCCGACCTTGGTGAGGTCGTTCGTGAGCGCCCGCTGCAGCCGGCCCAAGGCATCGCTGCCTTCCACCCGGACGGTGCCCAGGTGGCTGACGTCGAACGCCACGGCCTCGTGGCGGCAGGCCAGATGCTCGGCCAGCGTGCCGCTCGGGTACGACAGCGGCATGTCCCATCCGCCGAAGCCCACCATCTTCGCTCCGAGGGCGCGGTGCGCGGCATCGAGCGGGCTGCAACGCAGGTCGGCCATCGAGGGCTACGAGCCGACGACGACGGCGGTGTTGGCCGGCGCGGCGTCGGGCCGCAACGCCACGATCTGCTGGTCGATCTCCTGCTTCACCGCGGCCACCGGCAGGAGCTGGAGCACGCCCTGGCCTTGGCGGACGACGTCGATCCACTCGTCGCCTTCGCACAGCAGCACCTGCCCGCCGTCGATGACGATGTGGGCCGATGCGATGTCGGTGTTCACTTGGTTGCGCACGTAGTCGAACACGTTGCGCACCGATTCGAGCCGGACGCCGGCGTCGAGCAGCTTCTTGATGACCTTGAGCTCGAGCAGATCGCGGTAGGAGTACCGGCGCCGGCTCCCACTGCCGGCCGCGTCGACCAGTGACGGCCGGACGAGGTCGGTGCGGGCCCAGTAGTCGAGCTGGCGGTAGGTGATGCCCACGATCTGGGCGGCCTTGGTGCCGCTGAACCCGACCTGCTCTTGCCCTTGGTCGTCCACGCGGCCTCCTGCCTCGGTACCCGTCACAGCCGCGTAGTTACGACCCTGTGAGGCTCCGAGCGTACGGAACGCTCACCCTGTGGTCAACGGTTCGATGCCGATCCGGCAAGTCCGATCGCGGCACCCCACCGCTTTCGCGGGCGGTTGCCCACATCTGACGTGGGTTTTCGCCCGCGGATGCGTCAGGGGCTCGCGGCGGCGAACGGGAATCGGGTTGGGCCTCGCTCAGGGGCGCTGGAAGTCTTCGGGGTTGACGTTCTCGATGAAGTCCCGGAACTCCTCCAGGATCTCCTGGCTCTCCTCCGCAGGCTCTTCCTCGTCGGCCTGCTCCTGGCCGTACTCGTCGAGCAGGCCGTCGTCGGCGAAGATCGGGCTCTGGGTGCGCAGGGCCAGTGCGATCGAGTCCGAAGGTCGGCTCGACACGATGGTCGTCGCGCCGGCGCGGTCCAGGTGCAGCTCCGCGTAGTAGGTGTGATCGCGCATCTCGGTGACCAGCACTCGCACGAGGCTCACCCCGAGGTCGTCCAGCACGTTCTTGAGCAGGTCGTGGGTGAGCGGTCGAGGGCTCTCGACGCCTTCCAGCGCGTAGGCGATGGCGGCGGCCTCGGGCCCCCCGATGTAGATCGGCAGGACGCGCCGGCGACCGGCCTGCTCCCGGAGCACGACGACCGGAGTGCTGGCGGGAAGCTCCAGACGGACGCCGACGAGCTCCATCTCGACCATGGCGTAACCGTACCGCTCAGAAGCCGGCGAGCGGGAGGCCCGGACCTCGCTGGAGCCAGTTGCTGGCCGGGTACTCGGCCGTGCCGTCGATGACGTGGAGGGAATAGGCGTGGCGGCTGCGACCGGACCG
>CAZTVJ010000259.1:0-2360 GCA_964616935.1 uncultured Acidimicrobiales bacterium
CCACCGGGTTCCGCCGGGTGGGACACGGCCAAGGCCATCGCATCGAGAGCCGCATCCCAGGGGCGGACGCCAACAGCTACCTCGCCTTCGCCGCCACCATCGCCGCCGGCTTGCACGGCATCGAGCACCGCCTCGACCCCGGGGCGGTGTTCGAGGGCAACGGGTACACCGCAACCGGGGTGCCACGCGTCCCGTGGCACCTGCTCGAAGCCATCGAGCTGTTCCGTGACTCGGCCATCGCGAAGGACGCGTTCGGCGACGACGTGCACCACCACCTGCTGAACACGGCCGAGCAGGAGTGGGCGTCGTTCAACCGCGTCGTCACCGACTGGGAGCTGCGCCGCGGCTTCGAGAGGATCTAGCGGTGCGGGTGCTCGTCGTCGGCAACCAGGGGGACGACGATGCCGGCTTCGTCGGCGAGCGGCTCGTCGAGCTCGGAGCCACGCTCGTGCCGCTCACGCGCGAGTCCTGCTCGACGTGGCCGGGCCTGGACGAGGCCGACCTGGTGGTGGTGCTCGGTTCGGAGTGGAGCGTCTACTCGGACCAGCATCGGGGCGTGGTCGCCATCGAAGCCACGTTGCTACGCCATGCCCACGAGCAAGGGGTTCCGATCCTCGGCATCTGCTACGGGGCCCAGATGCTGGCCCATGCCCTCGGGGGCACGGTTCGGCGCGCCAGCGAACCCGAGGTCGGTTGGTACGACATCGACACCGTGAGGCCAGAGCTGATCCCGCCCGGCCCCTGGTTCCAGTGGCACCTCGACACCTTCGAGCCTCCGCCGGGCGCTGCCGTGCTGGCGCACTCTCCCATCGGACCGCAGGCCTTCGTGGCGGACCGTACGGTCGCCGTGCAGTTCCACCCGGAGGTGGACGAGGCCATCGTGGCCCGTTGGTGCGAGGGAGGCGCGGCCGACCTCGCCGCGGTGAACCGCACCGCCGAGGACGTCGTTCGAGCGACGGCTGACCGAGCCGAGATCAGCCGAGAGCAGGCACGGGACCTCGTGGACGTCTTCCTGGCGGGCGAGCTGACCGATGCCTGAGCGTGAGCCGGCCACGTCGGCCCGCAAGCCGGCGCCACCGGCCGTTCGGCGCGCCACGCCGGTGCAAGCCGTACGCAGCGACCTGGCCGTGTTCCGACCGCTCAAGACGGGCAACATCTTCGAAGAGACCGTCGAGCGGCTGGCGCAGACCATCAAGCTCGGCGTCGTCGCGAGGGGCGAGCGCCTCCCTTCCGAGCGGGAGCTGGCCGAGCGGCTCAACGTCAGCCGGGTCACCCTCCGCGAGGCGATCAAGGCCCTGCAACAGGCCGGCTTCGTCGAATCGCGGCGCGGCAGGGCCGGCGGCACCTTCGTCGTGTACGAGGCCAACCGTCCGCCCACGGGCGACGCCAGGAGAGTGGCCCGGCTGATGGGGGGCGTCGAGCTGTTCGATGCGCTCGACTTCCGCCTCGTGGTCGAGCCCGGTGCGGCCGAGCTCGCAGCGGAGCGCGCGCTGGACGACAGCGGCCGCTCGTACCTGCGATCGTGCCTGCGAGCGGTGCAGACCGCCACGACCAAGGCCCACCGAGTGGCGGACTCCCGCCTCCACCTGGCCATCGCCGAGGTCTCCGGCTCGGCCTCCCTCGCCGCCGCCGTGACCGACGTGCAGATGCGCCTGAACGAGCTGCTGGCCGCCATCCCGGTGCTGGCCCGCAACATCGACCACTCGAATGCCCAGCATGCAGCGATCGTGAACGCCATCCTGGCCGGCAACGCGAGGCGTGCCCGCTCGGCCATGGAGGAGCACGTGGCCGGGACGGCCGCCCTACTCCGGGGGTTCCTGGCTCGACCGGGTGCGTAGCCTCCTGCGCATGTGCCGCAACATCACCGAGCTCCGTGGCCTCGAACCGCCGGCGACACCGGAGGAGATCAGCGCCGCGGCCCGCCAGTACGTGCGCAAGGTGAGCGGCCTCGCCACGGTGCCCGCCGCGGCCGACGAGGCCTTCGAAGCGGCGGTGCGGGAGGTGACGCTCTCGACGGCGCGGCTCCTCGCCGCGCTCCCCGCCCGTCGCCAGCCGCCCCCCACCGTGCCACCGCTGCGCCGTCCCGAGGTGCAAGCCCGGATCCAGTCCCGCGCCGCCAGCGCCTGATCTCCCGGCAGCATCGCTGCACCCGATCCGGCGCCGGTGTAAGAATGGTCTGACCTCAGTGCATCAGGGGGATGCGCCGGGGGAAGGTGCACATCCACCGACATGGGGGGTAGCGGTGACCGATCAGCAGATCGAGTCCGACCGCGAGCAGCTCCACGACATGGGCTATGCCCAGGAGCTCCGGCGCGGCCTCGGCACGTTCAGCAACTTCGCCATCTCGTTCTCGATCATCT
>CAZTVJ010000260.1:0-4076 GCA_964616935.1 uncultured Acidimicrobiales bacterium
GTGGCCGTTCGCACGCTCCACCGGTTCCTGCTGGACGAGGGCAACAGCACCGAAGATCCGGCCGCCTACGTCGCCCCACCCCGCGTGCCCCAGGGCCTCCCGAAGCCGCTCACCGAGGACGAGGTGCGCTCGCTGCTCGGCGCGGTCGTCGGCAACGACCCGTCGGCGCGGCGGGATCGGGCGCTCCTCGAGGTGCTCTACGGCACCGGCGTGCGGATCTCCGAGCTGTGCGGGATGTCGCTCGGCGACCTCGACGTGGCGTCGAGGCTGCTGCGGGTCTTCGGCAAGGGGGCGAAAGAACGCATCGTGCCCCTCGGTCGATACGCCGCGGCGGCGCTAGGGCAGTGGCTCGAACCAGGCGGGCGGGACCGGCTCGAGCCGGCGCGATGGGCCCGCCGCGGTGACGCCGACGCCGTGTTCCTCAACCAGCGCGGCGGCCGGCTGTCGCGCCAAGGCGCATGGGCCATCGTGCGGCGGTACGGCGACCGGGTCGGCCTCGCGGACCACTTGTCTCCGCACGTCCTGCGCCACTCGTGCGCGACCCATCTGCTCGACCACGGTGCCGACATCCGCGTCGTCCAGGAGCTGCTGGGCCACGCCTCCATCTCGACGACGCAGGTGTACACGAAGGTTTCCACCGAACGGCTCCGAGCCGTCTACGACGCCGCGCATCCCCGGGCGCGCCGCGGCGCGGTGACGGACGGCGCGATCCGACCATGAGGCGGCCGGGCCCGCCGGTACCCTTGGCCGCATCGGCTCCGACCTCCAGCACATCCTGCTGATCCTCGCCGTCACGATCCCGTCGATCATCCTGCACGAGGTGGCTCACGGGGTCGCGGCGTTGTGGTTCGGCGACGACACGGCCCGGCGGGCCGGGCGGGTCACGCTGAACCCGGTGAGCCACGTCGACCCCTTCGGCACCCTGATCCTGCCGTTCCTGATGGCGGCGCTCGGGGGCGGCGTGCTCGGCTTCGCCAAACCCGTCCCCATCGACCCGTCTCGGATGCGCAACCCCCGCAACCATGCCGTGCTCGTCGCCCTGGCAGGGCCGGCGACCAACATCGCCCTCGCGGTGCTGGCTGCGGTGGCGCTGCGCACCTGGGGGCCGGGCCGGGGCGACACCCTTGCGGTGGAGATGCTGTTCTACCTGGGCCTCGTGAACGCGCTGCTGGCCGTGTTCAACCTGCTGCCGATCCCACCGCTCGATGGCTCCGCGGTGGTCACCCGCTTCCTCCCTCGGTCGCTGATGCCCGGCTGGATGAAGGTGCAGCAGTACGGCTTCGTCATCCTGATCGGCCTCGTGTTCCTCCTTCCCCAGGTACTGCGGCCGGTCTTCGACGGGGCCACCGAGCTCTGGTACGGGCTGCTGTGAGCCTCGCCGCGTCATGACCGCGGGGCCGGTGCACCTGGCTCGGCGCTTCTTCGGCGCCCTGTCGCCCCGCCCACCGGCCATCGCCGACGAGGGCTGGGCCATCGGCCACCTCCTCGCCGGCGAGGCCGAGATCTGGGAGCGGATGAGCAAACCGGACCGCCGCCACGCCATCGCGGTCGCCCGCCGGTTCTGCGCGGCGCAGCCCGAGGCCGGTCGCCCCGAGGTCGCGGGGGCGCTGCTGCACGACTGTGGCAAGGTGGAGAGCGGTCTCGGCACCTTCGCCCGGGTGGGCGCGACGCTGTGGATCGGCGCCGTCGGCCCGGCGCGCGCCGGCCGCGGTGACGGGCGCATCGCCCGCTACGCGCGCCATGAGCCGCTGGGGGCGGCGATGCTGTCGGCGGCGGGCAGCGATCCGAGCACGATCGCGCTCGTCGCCCGGTCGGCCGACGCGCCGGCCCTGGCTCGAGCCGCGCTGATCGCGGCCGACGACGACGACTGAATCAGATCCCGGCGGGGAGCAGGCCGATGTTGCGCTCCGCCCGCGCCAGGGTGACGGAGGCGACCGCCCGGGCCTTGCCCGTGCCCACGGCCAGCAGGCGGGCCACCTCACCCGGGTCGGAGAGCAGCTCGGCGAAGCGGGCCTGGATCGGGCGCAGCGTCTCGACCACGGCTTCGCCGGTGGCCACCTTCAGGGCGCCGTACTGCTCGAAGCCTGCAGCGGCGGCCTGCGGGGAGGCGCCCGTGCACGCCGCCAGGATCGACAGCAGGTTCGACACCCCAGGCTTGGTCTCGACGTCGAAGGTGACCTCGCTGCCAGAGTCGGTCACGGCCCGCTTGAACTTCTTCATGACGACGTCGGGCGGATCGAGCACGAGCACGGTGCCCTGGGGCGACTCCGCCGACTTCGACATCTTGCTCGTGGGGTCCTGCAGGTCCATCACCCGGGCGCCCGCGGCTGGAATGGACGCCTCCGGAACGACGAAGGTGTCGCCGTAGCGGTGGTTGAACCGGATGGCGATGTCACGCGTGAGCTCGATGTGCTGGCGCTGGTCGTCCCCGACGGGCACGAAGTTGGCGTCGTAGAGGAGGATGTCCGCGGCTTGCAGCGCGGGGTAGGTGAGCAGCCCGGCCGAGATGAAGTCGCCGGACTGGCGGGCCGACTTGTCCTTGAACTGCACCATCCGCTGCAGCTCGCCGATGGAGACGGTGCACTCCATGAGCCAGCACAGCTGGGCGTGCTCGGGCACGTGGCTCTGGACGAAGAGGGTGCACACCTGCGGATCGAGGCCGCAAGCCATGAGCATGGTGGCCATCGTCAGCGTCTTCTCGCGCAGGAGGGCCGGATCCTGGCGGATGGTGAGGGCGTGCAGGTCGACGATCGGGTGGAAGCTGTCGTGGAGGTGCTGGTCGTCCACCCAGCTCCGGATCGCGCCCAGGTAGTTGCCGAGATGGGTCTCGCCAGTGGGCTGGATGCCGGACAGGACTCGGGTCATGGGCGGGCAGGGTAGCCAGCCCGCCCGAGCCGCCGGCCAGGGTTCGAGCCCGACCATGCACCAACCGCCTCCTGGCCGAGGGCTACCCTCGACCCGATGGCCTACGAGGTGTCCACCCCCGTCTACGAGGGCCCCTTCGACCTGCTGCTCCACCTCATCCTGCGTGAGCAGGTCGACCTGTACGAGGTGTCCCTCGCCGCCATCGTCGACGCCTACCTGGCCGAGCTGGATCGGCTGGAGCACCTCGATCTGGAGCTGGCCACGGAGTTCCTGTTGATCGCCGCGACGCTGGTCGAGCTGAAGGCGCGCCGGCTGCTGCCCGGGCGCGAGGACATCGACCTGGACGAGGAGCTGGCCTTGTGGGAGGAGCGGGACCTGCTGCTCGCCCGGCTGCTCGAGTGCAAGACGTTCAAGGACGTCGCCGGTGTCCTGTCCCGCTACGCCGACGACGCAGCGCGCTCCTACCCACGGGTGGCAGGTCTCGAGGAGCGGTTCCTCGGTCTCCAACCCGATCTGTTGGAGGGCGTCACGCCGGAGGCGCTGCGCGATGCCTTCGTGCGAACGGCGGTGCCGAAGCCGCTGCCCCGGGTCGACCTGACCCATGTCGCGGCCGTGCGGCTCAGCGTGGCCGAGGCCGTCGAGGAGCTGGCCGACGAGCTGCCCCGCGCCGGCCGCATCACGTTCCGGCGCCTCACCGGCGGCCTCGTCGAGCGGCTGGAGGTCATCGTGCGGTTCCTGGCCGTGCTCGAGCTGTTCAAGCAGGGCTTGGTCGAGCTCGACCAAGCCACCACCTTCGGCGACATCGAGATCGTCTGGCTCGGCCCCGAGCACGCTGGTCGTGAGCTCGCGCTCGCCGGCGTCGACAGCTACGACGGATGAACACCGACGAGCCTGACGAGCGCCGGGACGAGCGCCGGGACGAGCGCCGGGACGAGCGCGTGACGGACGCACCCATGGGCGCGCGGTCGGCGACTGAGCTGCCGGCAGAGCTGGTGCGGGCCATCGAAGCCATCCTGATGGTGGCCTCCGAGCCCGTGCCGCCCCAGCTGCTGGCCCAGCTCCTCGAGATCCCGGTGGTGACCGTGGAGCAGCTGTGCGCCCGCCTGGCCGAGGCCTACGAGGAGGGCGGCCACGGCTTCCAGCTGGCGCGGGTGGCCGGCGGCTACCGCTACCAGAGCCACCCCGATCTGGCGCCGTACGTGGAGCGGTTC
>CAZTVJ010000261.1:0-7451 GCA_964616935.1 uncultured Acidimicrobiales bacterium
TCATCGGGCCGAACGGCGCCGGCAAGACGACGCTGTTCAACGTCGTCAGCCGCATCTACCAGCCGACGACCGGGCGCATCACCTTCGACGGCAAGGACCTGCTGTCGGCACGCCCCGACACCATCTCCCGCCGCGGCATCCTCCGCACGTTCCAGAACCTGGCGCTGTGGCCGAGCATGACCGTCCTGCAGAACGTCATGGTCGGACAGCACAACGCGGGTAAGGGGAACTTCATCACTGCGCCGCTGCGCATCGGCATCCGCCGCGAGGACCGGCGGATGGCCGTGAAGGCCTACGAGATCCTCGGCGAGCTGGGCATGGCCGACCTCGCCTTCCGGCAGGCCGCGGGCTTGCCGTACGGGACCTTGAAGCGGATCGAGCTGGCCCGAGCGCTCGCCGGCGACCCGAAGCTGCTCATGCTCGACGAACCGGCGAGCGGCCTCACCCACGCCGAGGTCGAGGATCTCGGCGAGCTGATCCAGGACCTGCGCAGCCGCTACGGGCTCACCGTGCTGCTGGTGGAGCACCACATGGCCATGGTGATGGGCATCTCCGAGAAGGTCGTGGTGCTCGACTTCGGGCGCAAGATCGCCGAGGGCACACCGGCTGAGGTGGCCAACGATCCCCGGGTCATCGAGGCCTATCTCGGGACCTCTGCCGCATGAGCACCGTCACCCCGCTGCTCGACGTCCATGGCTTGCATGCCGGCTACGGGCCGGTGCAGGTGCTCCATGGCCTCGACTTCTCGGTCAGCCTCGGGGAGGTGGTCGTGATCCTCGGCGCCAACGGCGCGGGGAAGACGACGACGCTGCGTGCGGTGTGCCAGATGATCTCGACCAAGGGCCAGGTCACCCTGGACGGCAAGGACATCTCAGGCTTGACCACGACCGAGATCGTGCGCCTCGGTCTGGCCCATGTACCGCAGGGCCGGGGGACGTTCAACGACCTCTCCGTGCTCGACAACCTCGAGGTCGGCGCGTTCGTCCGCAAGGACAAGGAGGTGCAGGCCGACATCGATCGCTGGTTCCAGGTGTTCCCCCGCTTGGCGGAACGGCGCAGCCAACAGGCCGGCAGCCTGAGCGGCGGTGAGCAGCAGATGCTCGCCGTCGCACGGGCCCTCATGGGACGCCCGAAGCTGCTGCTGCTCGACGAACCCTCGCTCGGGTTGGCGCCCATCATCGTGCAGGACCTGTTCCGGCGCCTCGGCCGACTCAACAAGGACGAGGGGATCACCATGCTCATCGTCGAGCAGAACGCCAACCTTGCCTTCGACATCGCCGATCGGGCCTACGTTCTGGAAGCGGGCGAGATCGCCTTGTCCGGACCGGCCGAGGAGCTTCGCCACGACGACGCCGTTCGCCGCGCCTATCTGGGCTACTAGGGAGGACGAAGGATGTTGACCGCTGACGAACCCGACCAGCAGCGCACCTCGGCCGTCCAGGTTCGTCTGACCCGCAACAAGCGGGGAGCGAACTGGACCGCGCTGGGCGGGCTGGCGATCTTCGCCGTTGCGCTCTCGGTGTTTTTCATCATCGACGACGGCTGGGAGCTCTTCGCTCAACGCCTCGTCGATGGCCTCACGAACGGCTTCCTGTACGCCGCCGTAGCCCTTGCCCTCGTGCTCATCTACAAAGCCACCGGGTTGGTCAACTTCGCCCAGGGCGAGATGGCGATGATCGGCACCTTCATCGGGTACGTGATCATCGTCGAGCAGAAGGTGCCGGTCTGGATCGGGATCCTGTTCGCCATGATCATCTCGGCCGCGCTCGCCGCGGTGATCGAGCGCGTGCTCATCAGGCCGTTCGACCCGAGCAACCACTTGGCGCTGACCATCGTCACGCTCGGCCTGTTCTTGGCGCTGAACGCACTCGCCGGCGTGATCTGGCTCTACGACCCGCGGGCCTTCCCCACACCGTTCCCCGGCGCAGCCGGTGACTACATCGACATCCTCGGTGCCCGTGTCCGCTACGAGAACCTCGGGGTGTGGGTCACCGTCGGCGTCGTGGTGCTGCTGGTCAACCTGCTGCTGCGCAAGACCAAGGTGGGGCTGGCCTTCCGAGCCGTGTCGGCCAACCTCGAGTCCAGCCGCCTCGTCGGCATCCACGTCGGGCGCACGCTGCAGTTCGGGTGGGCGCTGGCGGCCGCGGTCGGCACCCTGGTCGGCTGCCTCGTGGCCCGCACCACCTTCCTCGAGCCGAACTTCATGGGCCGCGTCCTCATCTTCTCCTTCGCGGCGGCCACGCTGGGTGGGCTCGACAGCCTTGGCGGCGCCGTGATCGGCGGGCTGCTGATCGGGCTGATCGTCACCATGCTCGGCGGCTACGTCGACTTCATCGGCGGCGAGCTCGCTCTGGCCGTCGCCCTGCTCGTCATCATGGTCATCCTTCTGGTGCGCCCGAGCGGCCTGTTCGGCTCGAAGCGGGCGGAGCGCGTCTGATGGCGCTCGTCACCCTGAAGCAGGGGAGCCCGCAGCACCGGGCCTACGTGATCATCGCCTGGGTCGTCGCCCTGGCGGCGCTCGTCTACCTGCCCTGGTTCGCCGGCGAGGGCTTCCGCATCGGCCAGTTCAGCGAGGTCGTCTGCTACGCGGTGGCCATCCTCGGCCTGAACATGGTGATCGGCTTCTCGGGCCAGATCTCGCTCGGTCACAGCGCCTTCGTGGGCATCGGTGCTTACACCACCATCATCCTGGTGGAGGACTACGGCTGGAGCCACTTCGCCACGATCCCGGTAGCGGCCTTCTTCGCCTTCGTGGTGGGCATGCTGCTCGGCCTGCCCGCGCTGCGCATCCGTGGCCTCTACCTCGCCGTCGTCACGCTCGCCCTGGCGGTCGTGTTCCCGACGCTCGTGTTGAAGTACGACAGCGTCACCGGAGGCCCGAACGGCAAGAAGATCAGCGACGGCCTGCTGCCGCCGAGCTGGACCGGCCTCGACCCACGCGACCGCTTCGACCGTGCGGCGTACCTGTACTTCGTCGTACTTGCGATCGCCGTCGTCATGTTCGTGCTGGCCCGCAACCTCATGAAGAGCCGCGTCGGTCGCGCCGTCATCGCCATCCGCGACAACCAGACCAGCGCCGCCACCAGCGGTGTGAGCGTGCCCATCTACAAGACGCTCATCTTCGGGGCCAGCGCATTCTGGGCCGGCGTGGCCGGGTCCATGTTCGCCATCGAGAAGCCGTTCGTGAACGACACCCAGTTCGGCCTCGCTCTGGCCATCCTGCTCATCGTGGGCCTGGTCGTGGGTGGCGTCGGCACCATATCCGGCGCCGTGCCCGGCGCGCTGCTCATCGTGTTCGTGCCCTACTACGCATCGGAGTACACGAGCGCCGATGCCGGCTTCACGCTGCCGTTCCTCGGCGACCGGCCGGGCGCAAGCGCCATCTCGGGCGTCGTCTTCGGCCTTGTCCTGATCGTCTTCGTGTTCGTGCTACCGGGCGGGGTCGTCGACGGCCTCCGCCGGCTCCGGGCGCGGATCGTGCGCATCGTGCCCAATCCGTCATGGCTCGCCGACGTGACGCCCACCGGGCCGCTCGCCGGTGTCACCATGGCGGACAGCGGAGACGCCGAGCTCGAGCCGGCCGCCTCCGTCCTGCAAGCAACCACAGCACAAGCAACCACAACGCAAGGGGGAGCGAGTTGAGCAACATGCGATGGACCAAGGTCGCCGCCACCGTGGGGGTGTTCGGCCTGCTGGCCGCAGCCTGCGGCAGCGACAGCAAGGACAGCGGCGCCGGAGCCACCACGACCGCCGCCGGCGCAGTGACCACCGCCGCGGCTGGTGTCACGACGACGGCTGCGGCCGGGCCTACGACCACGGCCAAGCCCGCGGAGGAGACGTTCGGGCAAGATGCCACGAACAAGGACCTCTACAAGGGGGCCGGTGGTTTCGAGATCGACACCACGAAGTGCCCCTCCGACTGGGACATCGACCAGGGCATCTCCGCCACCGAGATCAAGCTGGCCGGAAGCCTGCCGCAGTCTGGCCCGCTGGCTGGCTTCGGCCTCATCAAGGATGGCGCCAACAGCTACTTCAAGTACGTGAACGAGAACGGCGGCGTCAACGGCGCCTCCATCGTGTACGAGGCCAAGGACGACGCCTACGACCCGAAGAAGACGACGACCAACGTCGACGAGATCCTGCAGTCGGGCGAAGCCGCCGGGCTGCTCACGATCATCGGTACGCCGAACAACCTGGCCGTGTGGGACAACACCAACGCCGAGTGCATGCCGCAGCTGCTGAACGGCACTGGTGCCGCGCAGTGGGGTGACGTGGAGAACCACCCGTGGACCACGGGGATGCAGCTCGACTACTTCTCCGAGGCCGCGCTGTGGGCCGAGTGGATCAAGGAGCAGTACCCGAACGGGGCCAAGGTGGCCGCCATCACGTTCAACAACGACTTCGGCAAGAGCTACTCGGCCGGCTTCAAGAGCGCCATCAAGGGCTCGAACATCGAGTTGGTCAAGGAGGAGCTGCACGAGGGCACCGCACCGAACCTCACGAACCAGTACACCTCGGTGGCCGCGACGAACGCCGACGTGTTGCTTCTGCAGACCTCCGGCGTGTTCTGCACCCAGGGCATGGGTGAGGTCGAGAAGGGTTCCTGGAAGCCCAAGGTCATGATGTCGGCCACCTGCCAATCGCTGTCGCAGTTCTTCAAGCCGCTCGTCGACCAGGGCCTCACCGGCAAGGACACCTACATCATCCAGACGTTCAAGGACGTCAACGATCCGGCCTTCGCCGACGAGGAGTTCGTGAAGCTCTACCAGGAGACCCTTACCAAGCAGGGCCTCGACCCCAAGCAGAGCACCTATGCAACCGGCTGGATCTTCGCCTGGTACATGACGGAGATCCTGAAGCTGGCCAGCACCTACGAAGGTGGGCTGAACCGGGCCAACATCATGCTGGCGGCGCGGGCCATCGACGCCCCGATGCCGCTGCTGCTCGACGGGCTGTCGAACACGATGAACGGCCTGAAGGACGCCTACCTCAATGAGGGCGGGCGCGTCGCGCAGTACACCGTGACCGACCCGAAGGCGCTCGGCACCTTCAAGGGCATCAGTGACGTCATCGACAACGAGGGCAAGCTCGGCACCTACGCCGCTGTTCAGGCGGCACAGGCCGGCTGATCTCAGCACCATCTGAGGCAAGGGGCCGCCCTTCGGGGCGGCCCCTTCGCGCTGCGGAAGGCGGTCCGGCTACGTTCGCCGCCATGGCACTGGTAGCGGCAGGGCTGGCCGGGGAACGGCCTGACGAGGTGGCATTGCGCGACGACGACGTGGCGATGTCGTGGGGCGAGGTCGATGCAGCGTTGAACCGGGTGGCCAACGGCCTGCACGCCCTCGATCTCGGCCCGCAGCATCGTGTGGCGGTGTTCGCCGAGAACGCGGCGGAGACCGTGCTGGCCCACCTCGGTGGCCTCTTGGCGGGCGCGTCGACGGTGCCGGTGAACTTCCACCTGAACGCCGACGAGCTCGCCTACATCCTGGAGGACTCCGGCGCCCGGGTGCTGTTCGTCGGGCCCGAGACGGCGGCGACCGGGTTGATGGCGGCGCAGCGGGTCGGGATGCCCCTCGTGGTCGGCTGGCGCTGCGACCCTGCTCCAGGCCTCACCGACTGGGACGCGTGGCTGGCCCGCGCCGACGCGAGCGAGCCGACCATCGACGTGGTGCCCCGGCCCAACCTCATGTACACGTCCGGCACGACCGGGTTGCCGAAGGGCGTGGAGCTGCCGCCCACGATGTTCGCCGGTGGCGCGACGATCGCCGAGCACATCGATGCGCTGGCCAAGGGTGCCTTCGCCTCGTACGGCACGCACCTGGTGGTGGGGCCGATGTACCACACCGGCCCATTGTCGGGCGTCCGCCTGCTGGCGGCCGGAGTGCCCGTGGTGGTCCTCGGCCACTTCGAAGCGGAGGCGGTGCTGCAGACCATCGCCGAGCACCGGACCGAGACGAGCGTGATGGTGCCCACCCACTTCGTGCGGCTGCTGGCCCTCAGCGACGAGGTGAAGGCCCGCTACGACGTGAGCTCCATGCAGCTCGTCGGCCACACCGGTGCCGTCTGCCCGATCGACGTGAAGCGCCGGATGATCGAGTGGTGGGGGCCGGTGTTCTTCGACGCCTACGGCGCCACCGAGGTGGGCACCACCTGCATGATCACCAGCGAGGAGTGGCTCGAGCATCCCGGCTCGGTGGGCCGCGCCATCCCGCCCTTCACCGCGCTCGTGGTCGACGACGACGGCAACGATCTGCCGGCCAACACCGAAGGTCGTCTGTACTTCGAGGACGCCACCGGCCGCGGTGTCGTGTACCCCAGCGACCCCGAGAAGACGGCGGCCGCGCACTTGCGCCCGGGCGTGTTCACCCTCGGCGAGATCGGCTACCTCGACGGGGACGGCTACGTCTTCATCACCGACCGCTTCAGCGACATGGTGGTGTCCGGCGGGGTGAACATCTACCCGGCTGAGGCCGAGCAGGTGCTGATGCAGCGCCCCGACGTGGCCGACGTCGCCGTGATCGGCGTGCCGCACCCGGAGATGGGCGAGGCGGTGAAGGCGCTGGTGGTCCCGGCCGACCCGGCGAACCCGCCCTCGGCAGACGAGCTGATCGCCTACTGCCGGGAGCGGTTGGCCAGCTACAAGTGCCCACGCTCGGTGGACATCGTCGAAACGGTCGGGCGCACGACCATGGGCAAGCTGAACAAGCGAACGTTGCGGGCGCCGTATTGGCAGGGAGCCGAGCAGGCCAGTGGCTGAGCCGCTCGTCCTCGTCGACGACCCCGCACCGGCCGTCCGACGGTTCACCCTGAACCGGCCCAGCAAGCGCAACGCCTTGTCCAACGCACTGCGCGGCGAGCTCTTTGCGGCACTGCGCGCCGGCGACGCGGACAGCAACGTGCGGGTGATGGTGATCCGGGGGGCGGGGCCGTGCTTCTCGGCCGGCTACGACCTGGCGCAGGACCCGAGCGAGCCGCTGCCGTGGCCGATGACCCGGGCTGACGGCGCGTGGGCCCGCCACGTGCTGGCGGGCTGGTTCGAGATGATGGACATGGCCACGCCGATCGTCGCCCAGGTGCACGGCTACTGCCTGGCCGGCGGCACCGAGCTGGCCACCTCGTGCGATCTCGTCTACGTGGCCGACGACGCCCAGGTGGGCTACCCGCCGGTGCGCCTGATGTCGTCGCCCGACATGGCGTGGCATGCCTGGCTGCTCGGCTATCGGCGGGCCATGGAGGCCATGCTTACGGGTGACTCCATGAGCGGGGTGGAGGCGGTGGCGGCCGGGTTCGCCAACCGCTCGTTCCCCGTCGAGCGCTTGGACGACGAGGTGCTCGCCATCGCCGAGCGGGTGGCGAAGGTGCCGCCCGACCTGCAGGCGCTCAACAAGCGGGTCGTACATCGCGCCATGGAGGTCATGGGCATGCGCGACGCCATGCGGGCCACGGCCGAC
>CAZTVJ010000262.1:0-13850 GCA_964616935.1 uncultured Acidimicrobiales bacterium
TCGGCCATCCGGATGCAGGGCGCTCGGAACCCGCTGGCCACCGTGGAGGCGCTCGACAAGGCCTTCTTCGGCGATCACCCCGACGTGCCGGCCTACGTGGCGCATCCCGACGACGCCAAGCCCCACCTCGCGGAGGGCATCGCCGTGTTCGCCGCCTGGGCCATGGGCGGCGCCGGAGACTGGCCCGAGCTGCTCGACGATCGTGAGCGGGTCGCCGCCCTGAGAGCGGCCCGGCCGGACCTGGGCGCTCTCACGTCGCTCGACCTCGTCGAACGAGCGCGCCGCCTCCTGCCCGAGATCGAGCACCTCTTCGTCGAGCACGTGCGCTCGGGGTCGGCGGCGGCGATGGCCGCCGGCATGCTCTCGGCTCTCGGCGACGCCCTGGGTGACGCGACGCTCCCGATGGTGCTCGTCGCCGGGATCGGCGACGTCGACTCGGCCGAGGCCAGCTACGCCGTGTGGGAGCTGTCACGCCTGGTGCGGGGCTCGGCGACGTTGTCCGTCGCCTTCGACGAGGGCGTCACCGGCCTGCTCGAGCGGTTGCGGGCCGAGCCGAGCGCCGGCACGGCCCAGTTCCTCGAGCGCTGGGACGACTTCCTCGTCGCCTTCGGCAGCCGTGGCCCGAACGAGTGGGACATCGTGGCGCCGAGCTGGGAGACCCACCCCGACCTGGCGTTGGCGGCCGTGGTGCAGGCGCGCCGTCAGAGCGACGACCAGGCGCCCGGTCACCGCCATGCGGCTCGCGTGGCGGACCGGGAACGGCTCACCGCCCACCTCCGCGAGCGGTTGGCCGGCCAACCCGACCTGCTGGGGCTGCTCGAGGGTGGGCTGGCCGCCAGTCGCATGATGGCCTTCCGGGAGCGGACCAAGACCACCATCGTGAAGGCCATCCACGAGATCCGGATGGCCATGCGTGAGCTCGGGCGGCGGGCCGAGATCGCCGGTCACCTCGATGACGCGCAGGACGTGTTCCTGCTCCTGGCGGACGAGCTCGACGACATGGTCGCCGACCCGTCAGGCTTCCGGGAGCTCCTCGCCGCGCGCCGGGCCGAATGGGACGAGCTCGGCGAGCTCGAGCCACCGTTCATCATCGCCAACGGCGAGGTGCCGCCGCTGCCCGCCTGGCGTCGCCGGGTGACCGCGACCGTGGCCACGGCTCGGCCCGGTGTCACGCTCACCGGGGTGCCCGGGTGTCCCGGCGTCGCCCGTGGGCGGGCGCGGGTCCTGCTCAGTGCCGCCGATCCGTCCGCGCTCGAGCCGGGCGACATCCTCGTCGCACCGTCCACCGACCCGAGCTGGACACCGCTGTTCCTAGGGGCCGGGGGCGTGGTCGTGGATGTCGGCGGACAGATCAGCCACGCCGTCATCGTCAGCCGCGAGCTGGGCCTCCCCTGCGTCGTCTCGGTGACCGATGCCACCCGCCGCATCCCCGACGGAGCGATCGTGGTGGTCGATGGCACCGCCGGCACCGTGCAGCTCGTCGCCGACGACGCCTAACCCGACGGTTCCTACGCGACCGCGACCACCGCCGTGCCCGACACCACGGTCTCGCCGTCGCGGTCGAGCCAGATCTCGCAGGTGGCGCGGCGCTCACCGCCCACATCGTCCAGGGCGACGACCCGACCTCGGGCGGTCACGTTGTCGCCATCCAGCACGGGCCGCCCGAACGAAACGGTCAACCGCCGGACGCTTCCGGCCCCGGTCCAGGCGTGGAGCATGTTGACGAGATAGCTCAGGTTGAGCGGACCCTGGTTGATGACCCGGCCCTCGAGCCCGAGCCGGGTGTTCGAGTCGCGGTCCCAGTGGACCGGGTAGGGGTCGCGCAGGATGGCGGCCATCGTCTTCATGCGGGCGGGGTCGACACTCGCCATCGTCCACGGCAAGAGGTCGTCGCCGACGTGGACGTTCATGGCCCGGTCCTGCGGAAGCGCCACCGGTTCGTGACCCGGGCCACCACGGCGTGCTCGTCGTCGAGCAGCTCGATCGTGAAGGCCACCGCGTCGTAGACCTGGCCGGCATCGGTGGTGCGGCGCTCCACCTCGGTGATGCCACCTTCGACGCGGTACTCGACGTCCTCCCGCAGCGGTTGCAGGTACTCCCAGTCGTAGCTCTCGAGCCCGACCGAGCCGGCGCCATCGGCGTGGCCGAGCTCGAACAGCTGCGCGATGGTCGTGCGGCTGCCGAGGATGGGAACGTGAAAGAGGGCGACGGGGT
Source organism: uncultured Acidimicrobiales bacterium (assembly GCA_964616935.1). Lineage (GTDB taxonomy): Bacteria > Actinomycetota > Acidimicrobiia > Acidimicrobiales > Ilumatobacteraceae > CAZTVJ01. Next base: position 2,215 of record CAZTVJ010000262.1, read on the forward strand.
GGACGAGCCCGTCGGGCAGCTGCTCGGCTCCGGTGCAGTCCGTGAGCAACCAGTTCTCCCAGTGCTCGATGCGGTAGTGGCCACCCGGGAAGCGATGGCCGACCAGCGCGAGCATCTGCGCCTCGGTGACGGTCACGGTGCGATCATCGCGCAGGACCACCGGTTCAGAGGCCACCGGCGACCGTGATCGTCTGGCCGCTGACCCAGCTGCCGGCGTCGCTGGCGAGGTAGAGGGCGGCTGCGCCCATGTCGTCGGGTGAGCCGAGCCGCTTCAGGGGGATGCGCGACTGCGCCATCTTCTCGAGGTCGGCGACGTCCATGTCCAGGGCCGTCATCATCACCTCGGTCGGGACGTAGCCCGGCGCGATGCCGTTCACCCGCACCGTGGGCGCGAGCTCGAGCGCCAGCGTCATGGTGAGCGAGTTCACGCCCGCCTTCGCCGCGGCGTAGTGGCCACTGCCGGGCACGCCGCGGTAGGCCGCGGGGGAGGAGATGTTGATGATGCTGCCGCCATCGGTCATCCGCTCGGCGGCCAGCACCGACGCCAGCCAGACGGCCGTGAGGTTCAACCGGACGCAGGCGTCCCAGTCCTCCAGGGTGAGCTGCGACAAAGGTGTGCGCACGGGCGATCCGCCCGCGTTGTTCACCCACACGTGCAGCCCGCCGAAGGATTCCACGGCGGCGTCGGCGAGGGCCACGAGCGCGGCGCGGTCAGTCACGTCCGTCGGCACGGCCAGGGCCTGACCTCCCGCGGCGATGATGTCGTCGGTCACTCGACGCACCTGGTCCTCCCGGCGGGCGGCAACCACGACCGCAGCCCCGGCCTCGGCGAAGGTCTTGGCGATGCCCTCGCCGATGCCCTGGCCGCCGCCGGTGACGACAGCAACCCGGCCGGAGAGGTCGAAGCTGTGCATGCGTTCCCTTTCGTTTGCGGTAGCGCCGGGTGTCATCGCGTCGCGACTTCCCGGTCCATCCGGGCGACGAGCAGTGGGAGCTCGAGCCGGCGGAAGTTATCGCGCGCTTCGCCCCACAGCCGGTTCGCAGCGAGCTCGTTCCCCTGCGCCCGCTCGATCCGGGCGTGCTCCCACAGGGCGCAGGCACGGTCGCGTTCCATGCCGGACTCCGCGAAGATGGCGGCGCTCCTCGCCAGGCAGTCGCCGGCGCCGTGCAACACAGCGTCGCCCTCGACGGTGATGTGGCGGCCCAGGCTCGCGGCGATCTGACCGAGCACCCGCCATGCGTTGCCGGCGTGGTCGGGGTTCTCGCCGCGCCCTGCGTCCAGCAACGCTCGGCGGGCCTCGGCGAGCGCGTCCTCGACCTGTCCCATGCCCAGGTACGCCTCGGCGAGAAAGCGGTGGGTCTCCGACACGTGCTCCGACGCGCCGGTCGCGTCGAAGGCGGCGATCGCCTCCCGCAGGAACGCGACGGCGGCCCCGTGCTGGCCGAGGTCGACCAGGACGCCACCGAGGTTGCTCAGAACCAGTGCCTCCTGATCCCGGTCTCCCATCTCCTGCGCTCCCGCCAGGGCCCTCTCGTACAGCGACCTGGCCGCGGCGTCGTCACCCTGGAGCCTGGCCGTCTCGCCCAGGTTGATCAGCGAGGCGACCTCGCCGCGCCGGTCACCGCGGGCGCGGTCCAGGGCCAGTCCCTGCTCCAGACTCGCCGCCGCGGTCTCGTAGTGGCCGAGCGCCATGTGGGCCGACCCGAGCAAGCTGAGCGCCTGGCGGACCTCGCGAGGGTGGTCGGCGGCACCACCACGGTCCAGCGCCTGCTCGGCCCGGCGGATGGCGGCGATCGCGTCCCCGAGGCGCAGGTGGTGCCAGCCGATCTCCGTGAGGACGGTCATGGCCATGGCGGGATCAGGGTGGGGCTGCGACTGGAGGCAGCCGTGGGCCTCCTCGGCGGTGGCGAGGGCCTCGCGCGCGTGTCCCTGGCGGCCCAGCGTGGTGGACAGCAGCACGAGGGCCAGCGCCTCGCTTTGCGGGTCGGCGGCGGCTCGGGCGGCCTCGAGCATGGCCGTGGCGGCGTCGTACGACTCGTCGTAGTGCGCCTGCAGCATCAGGGTCTCGGCCAGCCCCTCGCAGAGCGGGATGCACGCGGCGGGGTCGAGCAGCCCTGGGCGCAGTGCCAGGTGGTAGCAGGCGATGGCGTCGTCGTTGGCGTACCTCGCCTGCGCCTGCTGAGCAGCGCGGCCGTACCAGCCGGCCGCGTCCGTGGGGAGGCCGGCCCTCTCGAAGTGGCGGGCGATGGCAACCGCGTGCAGGCCAGCCTCGGGTCGCGTCGTCAACCACTCGGCCACCGCCTGGTGGAAGTGCTGGCGCTCTCGCTTGAGGAGGCTGTCGTAGACGACGTCGTGGAGCAGCGCGTGCTGGAAGCGGTACTCCCGGGTCCCGGCGAAGGCGGTGTCCTCCTGGCGGAGGACGAGGTCCTTCGATCCGAGCGCGTCCAGCGCCGACGTGACCGGAGCGTGGGTGATGGAGGAACCGGACTCGGTCGGCCTCGGGATGGCCTGATCCCAGAACAGCTGGCCGACCACGGCGGCGCGGCACAGCGTGTCCCGCTCCGCGATCGGGAGCCGATCGAGCCGGGCGCGGAGCACGCCCACGAGCGTCGGAGGCACCCGAAGGTCGCGGAGCCGCTCAGGCCGCACGAGCCACTCGTCCTCACCGGTGACGATCACGCCGTCTTCGATCACCACCCTCACGAGCTCTTCGAGGTAGAACGGGTTCCCCGCCGCATCGCTCGTGATGCGGGCCAGGACCACGTCCGGCAGGTCGGGGACACGCTGGAGCACCTCCCGCACGAGGGTGCGGCTGTCCTTCGCGGTCAGGGGAGCGAGGACGATCCACTGGTGCAGGGCGGTGCTCGCACCCCATCCCGGGTACCACTCCCGCAGCGCTGGCCTTCCGGCGCCGACGATGAGGAGCGGGCCGCGGTCGGTGTGCTCGGCGAGGTGGTCGACGAGCTCCAGTGATGCGCGGTCCGCCCAGTGCAGGTCCTCGAGCAGCACGACGGTCGGCCTATCCCGGGCCATGGCGTCGAACAGCAACGTGATGGCCCGCAGGCCGCGCTCCTTGAGCTGGCGTGCATCGTCGCCGATGCCGCCGGCGCGACCGTCGTCGGGAAGGGCGACCCCGACGAGGTGGCCGATGAACATGGCCTCCTCGCCCCGTCCCTCACCCAGGAGGCCGACCACGCTGGCCCGCAGCGCCTCGCTGATCGCCTCGGGTGGGTTGTGGTCGGCGATGTCGAAGGCGGAGAGGAGCAGGTCCCGTGCGAGGGCGTAGGGCTCGCGCTCGTACTGCTGGTCGGCGCGGGCGTGGAACAGCTGGAGCTCGTTCGGTTGCATGAGCAACCAGTCCTCGAAGTCGTAGAGCAGGCGAGACTTGCCGATGCCGGCGTCACCCTCCACGGTGACGAGCCGCGGCTTGTCCTCCCGGACGGTGGCGTCGAAGGCATCCTGCAGCAGGTGGAGCTGGTGATCTCGCCCGACCATGCGCGTCTCGACACCCTCGATGCCCCTCGTCCGCAGCCGAAAGGCCCGCGGCAGCTCGCCGTTGACCAGGTAGGTCTTCACCGCTCCGACCCGTCCCTTGACGGCGATCGGCTCCTGCTCGCGCACCGAGAACAGGCCCCGCACGTGGCGGTAGGTGTCGTGACTGATGCGTATGCCGCCGACCGGCGCCACCTTCTCGAGCCGAGAGGCAACGTTGACGGCGTCGCCCATCGCCGCCGTCTCACCGGTGCTGGCAATGGCACCGATGACGGCGAGACCGGTGTTGATGCCCACTCGCATCCTGAGCTGGGGCATCCCCGCTTCGGCCGAAAGCGCGGCCAGGACCCTTTGGATGGCCAAGGCGGCGCGGATGGCCTGCTCGGCGTCGTCCTCGCGCACCTCCGCCGCGCCCCAGATGCCCATCACCGCGTCGCCGATGTGCTTCTCGATGCGGCCGTTGCGCTCGGTGATGACGCGGTCGATCCGGTCCCAGACCTGGTCGAAGGTGTCGCTGAGGTCCTCCGGATCCAGGTTCTCCCCGAGGGAGGTGAAGCCGGCGATGTCAGCGAACAGCACGGTCACGACGGTGCGCCGCTTGGTCGAGGAGCCGGGGTTCTCGGCGGCGAGCTGGCGAGTCAGGGCGGCGACGGCCGCGTCGACCACGTCGTCGGGGACGACGCCACGCAACCCCTCCTGCGCGGCGATGGCGCGCTCCAGCGACTCGCGTGCTTCTGTCATCGCCCAGGTCGCCGGATCCGCCGCGGCGAGAGGCGGCCGCTCACCGTCTCCCGCTGCCGATTGCCGTCAGCGGACCTTGGACGTCCCCGACGGGCTGATCGTGCCTTCGCCGGAGTTGTAGTCGCTGTCGACGACCGCCGCGCTCCCCCCGTTCGCCTGATGAATGGCGGTTGCTGAGTGCGTCTCGCGGTTTCGCACAGTGGTTGCACACTTGAGGCACTGGTAGGTGGGCATCGTCCGTCCCTCCGATGTGTTGCCAGGTGGAACAAGGGTCCGTCGGCGCGGGCGACCCTACTGGCCGACCTCCTGCGCGGCAAGGATGCCGGGAGGCGCTCGATGCGTTCGACGAAGTAACTTGACGATCACTTCGATCACGTCGGGAGATCGGCCATGACGATGCAGGCAGAGCCCGGGACGGCACGGTCCCCGGGCGTCACCTACCAGGAGCTGCTCGACCGGGACACGCGTCCGGTGCCGTTGGCCCTGCGCCAAGAGCGCCCTCAGTACCTCGGCAGTGAGGACGTGCCCGTCGAGCGCTACATCTCGCGCGCATGGCACGACAAGGAGGTCGAGCGCCTCTGGAAGCGGACCTGGCAGTTCGCCTGTCGCGAGGAGGACATCCCCAACCCGGGGGACTACTACGTCTACGAGATCACGCGCTGGTCGTTCGTCGTCATCCGGCAGGCCGACGGGTCGATCAAGGCGTTCCCCAACGCCTGTCTGCACCGCGGTCGGCGCCTGAAGGACTTCAACGGGACGTGCTCCGAGCTTCGCTGCGCGTTCCACGGGTTCGCGTGGACCAACGACGGCGCGCTGGCTGATGTGCCCGCCCGCTGGGACTTCCCCCACGTGGACGACGAGTCGTTCCACCTCTTCGAGTGCAAGGTCGGCGTGTGGGCCGGCTTCGTCTTCCTCAACCCGGACCCGGACGCCGAACCCTTCGACGAGTACACGGCCGAGCTTCGCGACCAGTTCGCCGACTGGGACCTCGCCAGCTACTACAAGCAGGCCCACGTCGCGAAGGTGATCGACGCCAACTGGAAGATCGTCCAGGAGGCGTTCTGCGAGGCCTACCACGTGAACGGCACCCACCCGCTGGTGATGCCCTACCTCGGCGACACCAACAGCCAGATCGACATCTGGGACAACTGCTCTCGCGTGATCACGCCGAGCGGCACCCCGAGCCCGCTGCTGGCCTGGACACCCACCGAGGACGAGATGCTGGCGGCCATGCTCGACGTGCGCGACGACCAGGAGCTGCCCCTCCACGTCCCCGAGGGCGGCACGATGCGCGCCTTCGCGGCGGACATGGCTCGCCAGCGCTGGGTGGCCGTGGACGGTGAGCGAGCCGAGCGCATGAGCGACGCCGAGCTGCTGGACTCCCTCGACTACACCCTGTTCCCCAACTTCCACCCGTGGGGTGCCTACAACCGCATCGTCTACCGGTTCCGCCCGAACGGCGACAACCACCGCCAGGCCATCATGGAGTGCATCCTGCTGGCCCCGTTCTCGGGGGAGCGGCCGCCGCCGGCGGACGTGCACTGGCTCACCGCCGAGGAGCGCTTCTCGGCCGCCGAAGAGCTGGGCATGCTCGGCAAGGTGTTCGACGGCGACCTCTACAACATGGCGAACGTCCAGATCGGCTTGGAGGCCACCTTCAAGCCTGGCGTGACGCTGGGCAACTACCAGGAGTCCAAGGTTCGCTGGCTGCACCAGAAGCTGGCCGAGTACGTGGAGGGCTGACATGAACGGCGCACGGCACCCTTTCAGCGGCTGGCTGTACGAGCCGGCCGGCAACGGCACCGTCCGGGTGACGGCCACCGACGGACGCGTCGGCGTCTTCGACCTCGACGGCCGCTGGCAGTCGGGCACGCTGCGTGAGTGCGACCCGCAGGTGTGCCACTGGGTGGGAGGGCCGACCTACGCCAACCACCGAGTCGGCGCCGTGGCCGCCAGCGGCTGAGCCACCGCAGCGGGTGGCTCGCCCGCCGCCGACCGTCACGACCCTCGCGCGCGAGCGCAACGCGTCCGTCACAATCGTCACCGGGTTGCTAAGGTTGATGCGTGCGTGTCGCTCGTGGGGTCGGACTCCTGCTCGTGGTCGGTGCCGTCGTCCTCCCGATGCGGCCGGCAGCTGCGGACGGCCTTCAGGACAAGCAGCGCCAGGCCGCCACACTGGCCAACCGGATCGAGCAGCTGCAGCAGAAGGCGGAGCTGCTGACCGAGGACTACAACCAGGCGGTCGTCGACCTCGACGCCGCGCAGGAAGACGTCGCCGGCGCTCAGGCCCGACTCGCTCGCCAGGAGGGTGATCTCGCCGGTCTGCGGACGAAGATGGCGAACTTCGCGCTGCGGTCCTACGTCCATGCCGACCAGAACAGCCTGGCCAGCATCCTCGATCCCGCCGTGCTCGACGGCTCGAGCGCGGGACGCAGCGGGTACCAGGCCATCGCCATGGGCACCAACGTCGATCTCACCGACGAGCTCCGGGCCACCCTGGAGGACACCGATCGCCAGCGCGTTGCCCTCGAAGCCCGCCAGCGGCGCCAGCAGCAGCTCAAAGATGTCGTCGCCGCCAAGCGCACCCAGGTCGACCAGGCGAGCACCGAAGCCGAAGTTGCTTTGCAGGACGTCAAGGGTGACCTCGTCGCGCTGGTGGCCGCCGAGGAGCAGCGCACGCTCGAGGCTGCCGCACAGCGCCAGCAGGTCGAGATCGACCGCCAGAGGGCCGCCACCGCGGCGTCGCGCTCCGCGGCTGTGCCGGCTGGTCCGGCCGGTGGTGGTGCGGCGGCTGCGGCCGCTCCTGCCGCGGCACCGCGGCCGACGTTCAGCGTTCCCCCGCCCTCGGCCGGTGCGGCCGGCGCCGTGAGGGCTGCGCTCAGCCAGGTCGGCAACCGCTACGTGAAGTTCCAGGGCTCACCGGAGACCGGCTTTGACTGCTCGGGCCTCACGAGCTGGGCGTGGGCCCAGGCCGGGGTGGGCATGCCGCACCAGAGCCGGGCGCAGTTCGCCGCGTTCCCGAGGGTTCCCGCCGATCAGCTGCAGCCCGGTGATCTGGTGTTCAGCGGCAGCCCCATCCACCACGTGGGCATCTACGTCGGCGGCGGGCAGATCGTCCATGCCTCCACCCCCCGCGTGGGTGTCGTCGTGTCGCCGATCCACAACATGGTCGGCGCTGTTCGTCCCGGCTGATCGCTGCCGCCCCAGTTCGGTCAGCAGGTGGGCCGCGAGACCGCAGGCTCCGCCGTAGCGGCCCGTTCGTCCAGCAACGTCGCCACCAGGGAGCGGATCCGGGCCACGTCGGGGCGCCCTGGGTTGACCACCGGCGGGATGAGGACGAGCCCGCGGGCGCGATCCAGGTCGACCTTGGCGAAGAGCTGCACCAGCTCGCCAAGTCGCTCCCGGGGGATGTCGGACCGGAATGCCCCTTCGACGGCGCTGGCCAGACCGAGGTAGCTCGTGGCCAGATCGGCGGGTGATGTCGTCGAGGCGAGCGACGACAGCAGGCAGCGCTGGCGCTGCATGCGCCCGTAGTCCGAGTCGGTCTCGCGGGTGCGCACGAACGACAAGGCCATCGCACCGTTCATGTCCACCACGCCCGGGCCGGCGAACGGGGCCTCTCGCGTCTTGCGATCCATGTTCGGGATGAGCGGCACCCGCTTGGAGAGGTTGACGGTGACGCCGCCGAGGGCGTCGATGATCTTCACGAAGCCGGTCATGTCGACGAGGATGTAGTGGTCGATGGGGATGCCCAGCAGCTCGGCCAGCGCGCCCTTGACCACCTGCGCCGGGTCGAGGCCGAGACCGGGACGGATCGACACGTAGGTGTAGAGCGCGTTGGCCAGGTCGTCGAAGCCGCGCGGGAAGCTCTGGCGCAGTGCGCCGGGTGGGAGTGGGAGCCGGCGGAGGTTTCGCGGTACCGAGATGCTGGCCAGGTCACCGGTCTGGCGGTCAATGCTGACGACGATCATGGTGTCGGTGCGCATGCCCCACCGGTACGGCCCGGCGTCGCCGCCGAGCAGCGCGATGTTCCAGCGGCCAGCAGGAGGCGCCGGCGGTGTCGCGGTCGTCGGCGGTGCCGGCGCGATCGTCGTCGAGCGGCTAATGGTGGATGCCGAGGTCCGGGTCGCCGCGGTGGTCGTGGCGGCCGTCGTGCTCGGCTCGAGGGTCGAGGCGAGACCAAGGTCCTCGAGCGAGCTCGGCCGGGCCACGGTGGCCGTCGACGCGCCGGCGAACACGGTGTCGAGCAACGCGTCCTGGCGCAGCGCGAGCCACCCGCCGGCGAGGCCGGGGAGCATGGCCACGAGCATGACGGCGACCGTGAACAGGCCACCGAGGACTCGCGAGCCCGGCCGGACGAAGACCGACGGTCGGGCGGCCACGGCGGCGTCGGCGGCCGCCACCGAGCACACGAGCGCCCAGGCCAGGCCCGCGAAGAACAACGAGCGCAGGGTGGTCTGGTCGACCGTCCAGTCGATCAGCGTGGCGCGGTCGCGCGACAGCGCAAAGGCGACCCCGCCGAGCCCGGCGAGGGTCATGAGGGCAAAGGGCAGGGCCGCCTGCCAGCGCCGCTGGAGGGCCTGGCCCAGACCGGGGACGAAGGCCGACGCGAGGGCAGGCGGGCCTGCCCGCAGGAACGGATGCCTCGATCGGGTTCGCGCGCGGGCCGGTGGGGGAGCCGTGGCCCGTGCCGCCGGGTCAGGTGGCCCCCAGGGGCCGGCCGCGCTCACGATGCTCCCCGGTCCCACCCCGGACCGCGCGAGCCGATGGAAGTCATGGTGTGGCCAGCGTACGGACGGCGCCCGGCGCGATGGCGGACGCCGGTGACGTTCCGATCCTCGAGGTACCGCGTGCGGCCGCGCTACGTCCCAGGGATCGCTCTCACGAGGACCGCCAGCTCGTCCGGCGCGAGGGTCTGCAGCTCGCGCACGAGCGGGTCACGCTGGTCACCGCCGTGCAGCGACGCGCCCTGCTGCAGGAAGCGCCCCTGGCTGTTGACGACGAGGTAAGCGGGCAGGTCGGGATCGGCCAGCGCATCGAGGAACCAGATGCCCGCGTCACCCCGCCGGCTGGGCACGACGCCGTTCACGACGATCGGGGTGCCGTCGGCCAGCCACCCCTCCTCCTCCACGAGCACCGTCGAGCTGGCGTCGCCGGCGAGCAGCTCGTCGATGCGCAAGGTCACCCGGCGGGACACGACTCCGCCGGCGCCCGGCCCACCGACCAGGCGCCCGCGCTCGACGGCCACGACGGTGGCCCGGACCACGGCGTCGCTGGCCGAAACGAGCTCGCCGACGCTGACGAACTGGTAGGCGGAGGTGGCGTCGATCGCGAGCGGTGTGGCACCGGCGGGCGCCGGCCGGCGCAGGGCGACGAGGCCGACCACGGTGGCCGTGACCACGACCACGATCGGGCCGGCGACGGCCCAGCGGCGCCGGCTAGCTGTCGCCATCGGCGTCGCCGAGGCTGAGGGTGACGCCCAGCAGGCTCGCCACCTCGGTGCGGAGGGTCACCAGGATCTCACGTACCCGGTCGTCGGCCGCCTTGATGGGGGCGACGTCCCTCGCGGTGGCGAGGGGGGACGGCAGCGCGTCAACGGCCTCGGCGGCCTGCTGCAGCTGAGCGTCGAGACGTTTCGCCGCGTTGGGGGACATGGCCGCCACCTCGCGGCGGACGCCGCGCTCGGCATCGCCGTAGACCGCGCGCACGCTGGCCAGCGTCTGCGCCGCCTCCGGCGCGGCGTTGCGGGCCTCGCCCGGATCGACCGCGGCCGTCTCGGGTAGGCCGCTCTCCATTCCCGCCGCCTTGCCCAGCCGGGTGCTGCTGAGATCGGCCAAGGCGAGGATCATCCCGTTGACGATGTCGTCGAGGGCGGCCTGCTCGTTGAGGTAGGCGCTCTTGCTGGGGTTGGCCAGGGACTCGGCGAACTCGGTGCGCCACAGCTCGGCGACCCGGCCGGTGGCCGTGGCGACGAGCCCGGATGCGCTCGCGGCCAGCGTGCAGGCGCGGGTGTCCGGCGTAGCGCTGAAGAGGACGTCCTCGACGACGCCGAGACCCCGCACGTCGGCGCCCAGCGCCGCCAGCGCATCCGGGGTCAACGGGTCGCGGCCGGCAATGAGTGCATCGACCTTCGCGTCGTCGATCGGGAAGTCGATCGCCGACGCCAGTCGCAGGTTCGTCGCCGGCCCGAAGCGGAAGGCGTCGGTGGCTCGCCAGGCTGCCCGTGTGTCTCGCCACGCGTCCTGAGCGGCGGTGAGGCCCGCCTCAGATGGCGCCGCGCAGTAGGAGGTGAGGGTGGCTTCGAGGCGCTGGGCGGAGGTGGCGAGCTGCTCGTACGCCGGCAGCATCACGCTCCGGGAGACGTCGGCCAGCACCTCGGTCCGTTCCGCGGCGCGCGAGGGCTTCGGGGCGTCACCGGAGCACGCGGTGACCAGGAGCAGGCCGGCGGCGAGTGCGCCGGCCACGAGGCTGCGGCGTCTCACAACGACTCCAGGAACGCGATCAGGGCGGCACGGTCGCTGGCCGACAGCTTCTGGAACCGCTCCTGGGCGGGCGCGGCCTCACCGCCGTGCCACAGGATCGCCTCGGTCAGGTTGCGGGCGCGGCCGTCGTGCAGGAAGCGGGTGTGACGGTTCACCGTGTCGGTGAGGCCGATGCCCCACAAGGGCGGGGTGCGCCACTCGGCCGCCCCCGCATGGCCGTCGGCGGACGATGCGCCCGGTGGATCGGCGAGGCCGGCGCCGAGGTCGTGCAGCAGGAGGTCGGTGAACGGTCGGATCACCTGGCCGGACAGGGCGGCGGTGTCGCTCGGGCCGGTGCGGAGCTCGGGGGTGTGGCAGGACGCGCATCCCGTCTTGGTGAACAGCTCCTCACCCTTTCGATTGGTGGGGTCGGCGACGTTGCGACGGGCGGGCACGGCCAACGTACGCGTGTAGAACGTGACGCGGGACAGCTTGCCGTCGTCGAGCTCGGGGTCGCCTCCGTTGGGCGCGGCCTGGCAGGCGCTCTGGACCGCCGTGCAGTCCTGATCGGGGAACACGGACGACGTGATCCCGATGTCGCCGTTGAACGCGCCGGCGTTCTGCTGCTCGACGGTCGGGACGCCGGCCTTCCAGCCGAACCGGCCGAGGACGGTCGCCTTCGTGCGGGCGTCCACCACGCGGTTGGCGCGCCCGGAGATGCCGTTGCCGTCGCGGTCGTCGGGGTCGGCTCTGGCCACGATGTCCTCCTCCGGGACCGCCTCCAGCAGCCCCACGCCGAACACCGCGGGTGCGATGCGGGGCGAGATGCGCAGGCCGGGCGCCGGCGGCCCGAAGGCCGGCTCGGCGATGGCGTAGGTGGGGGCCTCCAGCGAGTAGGGGGTGCCGTCCGCGAACGCGCCGGGGACTTCGGTTCGGGTGAT
>CAZTVJ010000263.1:0-4578 GCA_964616935.1 uncultured Acidimicrobiales bacterium
GCCTCGCATCTGCGTCATCCTGCGCAAGAGCTACGGCGGCGCCTACATCGTCATGGACTCCAAGACGATGGGGAACGACCTGTGCCTGGCCTGGCCCGGGGCAGAGCTGGCCGTGATGGGCGCGAAGGGCGCCGTCGAGATCCTCCACCGGCGAGCGACGCCAGACGAGCGCGCCGAACGCGAGCGCGACTACGAGGCGCGCCTGCTCAACCCGTACATCGCAGCCGAGCGGGGCTACGTGGACGCCGTCATCGATCCCGCCGACACCCGGGCCGTCATCGTGCGAGGGCTCGACTTGCTGTGCACCAAGCGCGAGCGCCTCCAAGCCCGCAAGCACGACAACACACCGCTCTGATTGGCTCGGCATGGCCGCCGCTTCGCTTCGGCCGAGCCTCGCTGCGGCTCGTCGCTAGCGCTTCCCTCGCCGCGCTGACGTCTCGTCGGTACGCTGGACGCTGCTCGACCAGGGTCACCGTGGGGTTGCGTGGGTAACCTCCGCCGCCGGGGACGACAGGACGATCGAAAGGGGTTCCGGGTGCCTGACACCATCACCATCATCGATGACCGGACCGGCAAGCAGGTCACCGTGCCGATCTCGAACGGCACGTTCGCCTCGTCGGCGCTGCGCGAGCTCGATCCCGACCTGCGGATGTACGACCCGGCTTTCCTGTCCACCGCAGCGACAGCGTCGGCCATCACCTACCTCGACGGTGACGCCGGCATCCTGCGCTACCGCGGCTACCCCATCGAGCAGCTGGCGGAGAGCTCGACCTACCTCGAGGTCGCCTACCTCCTGCTGAACGGCGAGCTGCCCAACGCCGAGCAGCTCGCCACCTGGACGTACGAGGTGACGCACCACACCTTCCTCCACGAGAACGTCCGCAAGCGCTTCATGGAGGGCTTCCACTACGACGCCCACCCCATGGGGATGTTCGTGTCCGGACTCGCCGCCCTCAGCACCTTCTACCCCGACGCCAAGGACATCTTCGACCCGGAGAACCGGGCCAAGCAGATCCTGCGGCTGGTGGCCAAGACGCCGACGCTGGCGGCGTACTGCCACCGCTTCAGCGTCGGCATGCCCACGGTCTTCCCCAACAACGACATCTCGTACACGGCCAACTTCTTGAACATGATGTGGAAGGTGGGCGAGTACGAGGTCGACCCGGTCCTCGAACACGCGCTCGACGTGCTCTTCATCCTCCACGCCGACCACGAGCAGAACTGCGGCACCACCGCGATGCGCGTCGTCGGGTCGTCCCACGCCGACCCGTACAGTGCAGCCGCCGCGGCGGCTTCTGCGCTCTACGGCCCGCTGCATGGCGGGGCCAACGAGGCCGTCGTTCACATGCTCACCGAGATCGGTTCGATGGAGAACGTGCCGGCCTTCATCGAGACCGTCAAGGACGGCAAGGGTCGCCTCATGGGCTTCGGCCACCGCGTCTACAAGAACTACGACCCGCGGGCCCGCATCGTGAAGGACACCGCGTACGACGTCTTCAAGGTCACCGGCACGAACCCGCTGCTCGACATCGCCCTGAAGCTGGAGGAGGCGGCGCTCAGCGACGACTACTTCATGTCCCGCAAGCTCTACCCGAACGTCGACTTCTACTCCGGGCTCATCTACCAGGCCATGGGCTTCCCGGTCGACATGTTCACCGTGCTGTTCGCCATCCCCCGGACGTCCGGCTGGCTCGCGCACTGGGAGGAGCTGCTCGGCGACAAGGACCAGAAGATCGCCCGCCCGCGCCAGGCCTACACCGGCCCGTCGGTGCGCGACTACGTCCCCCTCGCCGAACGGACCTGACGAACCCCCTCTGCTGGTAGTGCGGCGCGCTCGCTACCGTCGCCGCCATGCCGATCCCCATCACGGTCGTCGATGCCTTCACCGACGAAGCCTTCCGGGGCAACCCAGCAGCCGTGTGCCTGCTGGAGCGGCCGGCCGACGAGGCCTGGATGCAGTCGGTCGCTGCCGAGCTGAACCTGTCGGAGACGGCGTTCCTCGTCGCCCGGGACGACGGCGCCCACGACCTGCGTTGGTTCACCCCTGCTGCCGAGGTGGACCTGTGCGGTCACGCCACCTTGGCCTCGGCTCACGTCCTCGGAGGCGCCGGTCGCTTCCACACCCGCAGTGGCGTCCTCACCTGCACCGCCGTGGGCGGCGGCTGGATCGAGATGGACTTCCCGTCGCTGGCGCCCACGCCGATCAGCTACGACGACAGCCTCGCCCGGGTGCTCGGCGCCGAGATCTACACCGTGGCTCGCAGCCGTTTCGACCTGCTGGTCGAGCTGGGCTCGGCCGCCGATGTTCGCTCGCTGCAACCTGACCTGCGGGCCATCGCCGCCCTCGATGCCCGCGGCATGATGGTCACCGCACCCGGCGATCGGGACGGGATCGACTGCGTCAGCCGGTTCTTCGGCCCCAAGGTGGGCGTGAACGAGGACCCGGTGACCGGCTCGGCGCACTGCGTGCTGGCGCCGTTCTGGGCGGCGCGCCTCGGGCGCACCGAGCTGGTCGGCGAGCAGGCCTCGGCTCGGGGTGGCATCGTGCGCATGCGCCTCGACGGCGACCGGGTGGTGCTCGGGGGCCAAGCCGTCACCGTCTGGGAAGGGCAACTGCTGGCGGCGCCGTAGCATCCGACGCCATGGCCACGAACCGCAAGATCGTCCTGCAGCAGCGTCCCGTCGGCCCGCTCGGCCCCGAGGTCTTCCGGCTCGACACCGAGGAGCTGGCCGCGCTGGGCGATGGCGAGGCTCGCGCCCGCGTGCTCTACGTGTCGCTGGACCCGGCCATGCGGGGATGGCTCAACGAGGGCGACACCTACCTACCCGCCGTCAAGATCGGCGAGGTCATGCGGGCCGCCGGCGTCGCCGAGATCGTCGAGTCGACCAGCGACCGCTACCCGGTCGGGGCCAAGGTCGTCGGGATGATGGGCTGGCAGGACTACGCCACCGTCGGCCCGGCCAACCCGGCTCGCGAGCTGTCCGCCGGCGTCTCGGCTCAGGCCGCCGTCGGCATCCTCGGAACCACCGGGCTCACCGCGTACTTCGGCCTGCACGACATCGGCCAGCCCAAGGCGGGCGAGACCGTGCTCGTTTCAGGAGCGGCCGGGGCGACCGGCTCCGTCGCCGGCCAGCTGGCCAAGCTCGAAGGCTGCCGGGTCGTCGGCATCGCCGGCGGCGCGGACAAGTGCGCCTGGCTCACCGGCGAGCTCGGCTTCGACGCCGCCATCGACTACAAGGGCGAGAACGTTCGCCAGCGCGTCCGCGAGACGTGCCCGGACGGGGTCGACGTCTTCTTCGACAACGTCGGCGGCGAGATCCTCGAGGCCGCACTCGACAACCTCAACCTCCACGCCCGGGTCGTGCTCTGCGGTGGGATCAGCAGCTACAACGACACCGAAGCGTCGCCCGGGCCGCGCAACTACATGCAGCTGGTGCTCAAGCGGTCACGGATGGAGGGCTTCATCGTCATCGACTACGCCCGCCGGTTCCCCGAGGCCATCGACAAGCTCGCCGGGCTGCTGGCCGAAGGCAAGCTCGTGGAGCGCAACGAGGTCGTCGAGGGTCTGGAACGGGCGCCCGAGGCGCTGAACATGCTCTTCGAGGGCAAGAACACGGGCAAGCTCATGGTGCAGGTGGCGCCCGAGTGAGGATCCCGCTCAGGCCGGCGTGAAGCGCACGGGCAGGTGCCAGCAGGTGTGCACCTCGCCCAACCGCAGTGACCGGAGCTCGGGCTGGACACCCGGCTCGAGCCGCAGCCCCGCGCAGGCATCGAGGAGCAGCTTCGACACGAGCACCACCACGTCGCGCGTGATGGCGTAGCGCGATCTCGGCCGGTCCTCGGGCACAGCCGGGTGCCGAGACGGCTGTCCGAGCCCGAAGGCGATGCCCGAGGGCAGGCCGTCGGCCCGGTAGGTGCCTCGGGGCTCGCGCTGGCACAGGTCCTTGCGGGTGACGACGAAGTGGTCGGGATCGCCGAAGGTCCGCGGGTCGCGGTTGGCCGCGGCCGCTGAGCACCACACGAGGGCGCCCTCGGGGAGGAGGCGACCGAACCGCTCCACCTCGTTGCGGGCATAGCGCGCCGCCGCCAGCACGGGCGGCGAGTGCCGGAGCGTCTCCAGGTAGGCGTACCGCATCAGCCGGCGGTCCGCCGTGACCTCCTCGAGCTGGTCGGGATGGGTGAGCAGCAGGTACCAGACGTTCGCCAGCGCGCCGTGCAGCGTCTCGTGGTCGTCCTCCAGCAGCGTGGCCACCACGTCCTCGGCCCTGGTCGGGCCACCGTCCACATCCAGGCTGGCGATGGCCGAGACCAGGTCGTCGCCCGGGTCGGCCCGGCGGCGCTCGAGCCATGGCGCGAAGTAGGCCGTCAGCTCGCCCATGGCGGCCAGCCCGCGCTGGGCGGCCTCCGGTTCCCATGTGGCACCGCGCTGCATGCGCACGTAGCGCTCGGCGAAGAGGGGTACGTCCTCGGCAGGCAGGTCGAGCTGGCTCGCCAGCAGCTCGAGCGGTAACCGGGCACCCAGGTCGAGCGCGAGGTCCGCCGTCCCCGCTCCCGCGAAGGTGCCGATGATGCGTTCG
>CAZTVJ010000264.1:0-2175 GCA_964616935.1 uncultured Acidimicrobiales bacterium
TCAGCGCGTCACGGTGACGCGCATGAAGGTGGCCGGGATGACGGTGCGGCCCGGTGTGGTGCTGGTGTTCTGCGCTGCGAACAACGCCTCCAGCTCGGCCTGCAGCTCCCCTGCCCGCCCGTCGGACTCTGCCGCCGCGAACGCGTTCATGGTCGGTCCGTAGTACGTGCGGAACACGCCGACGAACTCCTCCGGCGTTCCGGCGAAGTCGAAGATGTACGTATCGCGTTGGCAGGCGATCCGGTCACTGGTGACACCGGCCGCATTGAAGCGCTCGTGGATGTGCTCCTCGACGCCCCACGTGACCGGGCTGATGAAGCCTTCGGGTGGCGGGGGCGAGTACGACCCGCTGATCCGCAGGATCTGCGCGACGAGCGTGGGATCACCGGGGATCCAGTTGCCCATGACGATGCGGCCGCCGGGCTTCACGACGCGCACCATCTCGGCGGCGGTGTCGAACGGCCGCGGTGCGAACATGGCGCCGAACATGGAGACGACAAGGTCGAAGGAGGCGTCGTCGAGCCCGAGCAGGTTCGAGGCATCACCCTCCTCGAAGGTGCAGTTGGTGAGCCCGAGCTGCTCGGCGCGGGCATGGCCAGCGGCGACGAGGTTCGCGGCGATGTCGACGCCGCGCACGTTCGCGCCTAGCTGGGCGGCCGGGATGGCCGTCGTGCCGTCGCCGCAGCCGAGGTCGAGCACATCAAGGCCCGGCGCGACGCCGATGCGTCGCACGAGGTCCTCGCCGCTCGGCCGCATGGTGGCGGCGATCTGCGTGAAGTCGCCCTTCTCCCACAGCGCTTTGTTCGGGTTGGTCGTCGTGGTCATGTCGGTGTCCTTCCGTCAGCCGAAGCGGGTCGACGACGGCGTACGCGTCGTCATCGGTGATCCTGCGCCAACGCCCCATCAGTCCGCTTGCACGGAGCCCGCAGCGGCCGGCGGCGAGCCTGCAAGCGCGCTGCAAGCGCCTTTGCAAGAATCGGGACGGTGACCGCTGCGGTCGAGGTCCGCGTGCTCGGCAACCTGGAGGTGCGGCGCGGCGCGGAGGTCGTGGCGATCGGGGGGCCGAAGCCGCGCCTGATCCTGGCCATGCTGGTGGCAACGCACGGCGGCGTCGTTTCCACCGACCGGCTCCACGACGAGCTGTGGGGCGACGACCAGCCCGCCGACCCGGGTGCCGTGCTGCAGAGCTACGTCTCGCGGCTGCGCAAGATCCTTGACCCGGGCGCCCGCATCGTCGCCCGCCCCGCCGGGTATGCGCTGGAGATCGATTCGTTGGAGGTCGACGCATGGACCTTCGAGGCGAACCACCTCGCGGCTCGCTCGGCCACGGCCCCGGCCACCGTGGTCGAGCTGTACCAGCGTGCGCTGGACTGCTTCACCGGCCCGCCCTACGCGGAGTTCTCGGACCGCGAATGGGCTCGAGCCGATGTGGGCCGGCTGGAGGAGATGCGCATCGTCGCCAGGGAGGAGCTGCTGTCGGCGCGACTCGCGCTCGGCGAGGATCGGACGATCGTTGCTGATCTGGAGGCGCTCGTGGCGGAGCACCCCCTCCGCGAGCGGCCCTGGCTCGACCTCGCTGTCGCGCTGCACCGCAGCGGCCGTTCCGCCGACGCGCTGCGCCGCATCGCCGCCTTCCGCTCCATCCTGCGCGAGGAGGCGGGGCTGGATCCATCTGGTGAGATCCGCCAGCTCGAGGCCAGGATCCTCGAGTCAGACCCGGCGCTGCTCGGCTCGCTCGTGCCGCGTGCCGGCCATCGCTCGCGCCGGCTGCCGGCCGAGGTCACGACGCTCGTCGGCCGCCGTGGCGACCTTGCGAGCATCCTTCGCCACCTCGAGGAGCATCGGCTGGTCACGCTGGCCGGCCCGGGCGGCGTAGGCAAGACACGTTTGGCCATGCGCGTCGCCGCGGATGTCTGGGACGGTCGCCGCGGCGAGGTCTACGTGGTGGAGCTGGCACCCGTGCACGACCCGCTGTCGACGGTGGCCTCCGTGGCGACCGCCGTCGACGTGCAGCAGCGCCAGTACCTCAGCGTCGAGGAATCGCTCGTCGAGTACATGCGAGGCCGGAATGCACTGCTCGTCCTCGACAACTGCGAACACCTTCGCCTCGCCGTCGCTCACCTCGTCGATCGCCTGCTTGCGGCCTGCCCCGACCTCACTGTGCTGGCCACCAGT
>CAZTVJ010000265.1:0-2711 GCA_964616935.1 uncultured Acidimicrobiales bacterium
AGGGCGCTCCCCGACCAGCACAACCACCCCGACCGCCTGCTCCACACCATGAAGCGGATGGCCGACGGCTCGTTCGAGCCCGTCCCCGTCGCCCAGGCGATGGACGAGATCGCCGCCCGGCTCCGCGACATCGTCGACGAGTCCGGCCCTCGGTCGGTGGCCCTCTACGCCGGCACGTTCTCGTTCCACTACCCGGTGGGCAACGAGGTCGCCAAGGGCTTCATGAACGCCATCGGTTCCAAGATGCGGTTCTCCTCCGGCTCCATCGACCAGCCGGGCAAAGGCATCGCCCGAGCGCTGCACGGAACGTGGAGCGCGGGGCCGCAGCCCTTCAGCGAGGCCGACACCTGGATGCTCGTGGGCGCCAACCCGACCATCTCCATGTGGGGCGGCATCCCGCAGTTCGACCCCGCCAAGCGGCTGCGCGACGCGAAGGCCCGCGGCATGAGGCTCATCGTCATCGACCCTCGGCGCACCGAAGCCGCCGCCAACGCCGACCTGTTCCTGCAACCGAAGCCAGGCGAGGACCCGACGCTGCTGGCCGGCATCGTTCGGGTGCTCATCGCCGAGGACCTCATCGACCACGAGTTCGTCGCGGCCGAGGTGGAGGGCTTCGAGGCCTTGCGGGCCGCAGTGGAGCCCTTCACCCCCGAGTACGTGGAGCGCCGGGCGAAGATCCCCGCCGCGCTCGTGGTGGAAGCAGCCCGCATGTTCGCCGGCGGCCAGCGAGGTTCGGTCACCGCCGGCACCGGCCCGAACATGGCTCCGCGGGGCACGCTCACCGAGTACCTCGTCGCCTGCATCCAGACGCTGTGCGGGCGCTGGATGCGCGCCGGCGAACCCGTTCCCAACCCCTTCGTGCTCTTGTCCCAGAAGGTGGCCAAGGCCCAGGCCGATCCGAAGGCGCCGGCGTGGGGCTTCGGGGAGCAGCTGCGCGTGCGCAACCTGGGCGACAACGCCGGTGGCCTGCCCACGGCCGCGCTCTCCGACGAGATCCTCGTCGAAGGCGAGGGTCGGGTGCGCGCCCTCATCAGCCTGGGCGGCAACCCCATGGCGGCGTGGCCCGACCAGCTCAAGACCTACGAGGCCATGCAGGCCCTCGACCTGAACATCACGCTCGACATCAAGATGTCGGCCACGGCCAAGCTGTGCGACTACGTCATCGCGCCGAAGCTGTCGCTCGAGGTCGACGGCACGACCATGCCGAACGAGACCATCTGGGGCTACGGCGCCGCCACCACCGGCTACCCCGAGCCCTACGCGCAGTTCGCAGCGGCGGTCGTGGACCCACCCGAGGGCAGCGAGGTCATCGAGGAGTGGGAGTTCTTCTTCGGCTTGGCTCAGCGCATGGGCCTGCAGGTGAAGGTGGCCGGCGTCGAGGTGCCCATGGACCGTCTACCCACTGCCGACGAGCTGCACCACCTCATGACGCGCAAGGCCCGCATCCCGCTCGACGAGGTGAAGCAGCACCCGCACGGCCACATCTTCAGCGACCCGTCCATCATCGTCGCAGCGAAGGACGAGGGTTGGGAGCATCGCCTCGACGTCGGCCACCCGGCGATGCTCACCGAGCTGTCGGAGGTGTCCGCCGAGCCCGTTCTCGACCACGCCGGTTACCGGGCCGACGAGGTGTTCGGCTACCGGTTGGTGTCGCGGCGGATGCTCGACGTGTACAACTCGTCGGGCCGGGACATCCCGCACCTGGTGCGGAAGTACTCCTACAACCCTGCCTTCATGCACCCCGACGACGTGAAGGCCGAGGGGTTCGCGCAGGGCGACATCATCGAGATCGAGTCCGGCCACGCGCAGATCCTGGGCGTCGTCGAACCCGCTCCTGACGTCGCCCGTGGGGTCATCTCCATGGCCCACTCCTGGGGCGATGCCCCGAAGTTCGACAGCGACGTCCGCTCCATCGGGTCGAACACCGGCCGGTTGTCGAGCAACGAGCGCGACTACGACCCGATCAGCGGCATCCCCATGATGAGCGCCATCCCGGTGAACGTCCGCCGCTCTGACGAGAACCTGGTGATGGCGGTGGCCGGCACGTAGCGGCTCCCAGCGGATCCACAGGTTCCTCGCAGCCGACGTGGAGGCACATCCGCGAGGTTGGGAGCCATGAAGAGATAGATGATCTGGTTTGGTCGCCGGTGTCGTCGGGCTCGTCGTCCTTGTCGTCGGCGGTACCTGGGTGTACATCAACGTCATCAAGGAGGAAGCGCCTGAGCGACTCACCTTCGAGTCCCGGGACGCGACCACGACGACGACGACCGCCGCTGGCGCCACCACAGCGCCCGGCTCGACGACCACCGCCGCCGGGACGACGACCGCCAGCGCGGGGTCGTCCTCGATCGACGGCACGTGGCAGGCGACGGATGCCTCCGAGCTCGGCTATCGGGTCAAGGAGACCCTGTTCGGCCAGTCCACCTAGGGCGTCGGGCGCACCAACGCGGTCACCGGATCGCTGGCCATCGCGGGCACGACGATCAGCGAAGGCAGCTTCTCCGTCGACATGGCCACGGTCGAGAGCGACTCGAGCCAGCGGGACCGCCAGTTCCGCGGCCGCATCATGGAGGTCGACACCTCCCCGACGGCGACCTTCACGCTGACCCAACCCATCGATCTCGGATCGGTCCCGGCGGACAAGCAGGAGGTCGCGGTCACGGCCACCGGCGAGCTGACCCTGAAGGGCGCCACGAAGTCGGTCGCGGTCG
>CAZTVJ010000266.1:0-4445 GCA_964616935.1 uncultured Acidimicrobiales bacterium
CGCGGCAACGACCACGACCGTGGCGCCGACCACCACCACCGCAGCCACCACGACGACGACCGCGGCAACGACGACGGCGCCGACCACCACCGCAGCCACCACGACAACGACCGCGGCAACGACCACCACGGTGGCGCCGACCACCACCACGGCGCCTACGACGACCACGACGCCCCCGCCCCCGCCCCCGCCCCCGACGGTCAAGGCGGCGTTCAACGCCATGACCCCGCTGCGCCTGCTCGACACGCGGCCCGGCCCGCCGCTGACCGCGCTCCAGTTCATCGAAGTCCAGGTGACGGGCGTCGGGGGCATCCCCGCGAACGCTCTTGCCGCGACGCTCAACCTGACGGTCAACGGCCCGTCCGGACCGGGCTTCCTGACGGCGTACCCGTGCGGCGGTCCCCGCCCCTATGTCAGCAACCTCAACTACGCGGCGGGGCAGACCATCGCCAACCTCGCCACCGTGGCCGTCGGGACCAATGGCCGGGTGTGCGTGTTCAGCTTCGCCACCACACCGTTGATCGTGGACGTCCTCGGGTGGGGCGCCAGCACCGGTCAGGAGTTCACCTCCATCACGCCCACCCGCCTGCTCGACACTCGCCCGGCCCGAGTTCCGGCCGGTGGCATCCAGGTGGTCCAGGTGACGGGCAAGGCCAACATCCCCGCCGGCGCGACGGCGGCCGTCGTGAACCTCACCGCCGTCGGGCCGCTCTCGGGCGGCTACCTCACGGCCTACCCGTGCGACCGCCCGCGACCCGTCGCCAGCAACGTGAACCACGCCGCCGGCCAGACGATCACGAACCTCGCGGCCGTTGCGCTGAGCGCCACTGGCACGATGTGCGTGTTCTCCTTCGCACCGGCCGCGGTGCTGGTCGACGTCACCGGCTGGTGGGGGCCGGGCGGCACGTTGCGCGTCGCCGTCGGCCCCGCCTCGGAGCGTCTCGTGGACACCCGGCCGACACCGGTGCTGGCCGGTACCACCGTGGCAATCGTCGTGCCCGCCGGTGCCGCGGTCGCCGTCGCCAACCTCACCGTGGTCGGCGCGCAGGGCACCGGGTACCTGACGGCCTGGCCGTGTGGGCAAACCCGGCCGACGACATCGAACCTCAACTACGAGCTGGGTCGAACCGTCGCCGGCGCCGCCCTCGTCCCACCCGGGGCCGCCAGCAGCGTCTGCGTCTTCACCTCGGCGACGGTGAACCTCCTGTTCGACCTGTTCGCCACCATGTCCGCCTGACCAGCGTCAGCCCGAAACGGCCCACAGTCGCTCGCCGATCCGGGCCAGCCCGCCGAGGTCGGTGATGTCGGTGTCGAAGTACGGCACGCTGACCAGCACCTCCGACGAGGCCGCCAGCTCGGATCGCTGCTCGGCCTCGCGCATGGCGACCACCTGGAAGTTCCGAAAGCTCTGGGCCACCTCGCCGAGCACCCTGGCCACCTGGGCCGGGTCGGCTCCGAGGTAGGGCGCCACCTCCACGCCGAGCAGCGCCGAGTTCTCCTGCAGCACGGCGGCCGCCTTGGTGGCGACCGGGTCGATCAGCGAGGCCGGCAGCACCTTGTTGAGCACGACCGCGCCGAGGTGCAGGTGGCGCACCGTGAGCGCTTCGAGGAAGAACTCGGCCTCACGGA
The DNA here is from genome assembly GCA_964616935.1 of uncultured Acidimicrobiales bacterium. GTDB lineage: Bacteria > Actinomycetota > Acidimicrobiia > Acidimicrobiales > Ilumatobacteraceae > CAZTVJ01. Next base: position 1,630 of record CAZTVJ010000266.1, read on the forward strand.
CCGGGGCCGGCTCGAGGGTGCTCACGACGATGAACGTCGTCCGCCGATCACCCAGGATGCGCGCCACCTCCCGCGAGCGGGCGACGAAGCCCTTCTCCATCGTCTGCATGAGCGAGAAGAACTCGGCGATGTCGCCGAGGAACTTGGAGCCCAGGATGCGGTCGGCCACCGTGTAGAAGGGCTTCGACGCGACCGTCATGATGCGGCTGCGAGAGGGCATCGTGAGCCACCGCAGCAGGCGGCTCGAGAAGAAGTCCGCCATGCGGGCGGGCGCATCGAGGAAGTCGAGGGCGTTGCGAGTCGGGGGCGTGTCGACCACGATGAGGTCGAAGCGGCCGGACGCGTGCAGCTCGTACAGACGCTCCATTGCGATGTAGTCGTGACTCTGGACGAACCGACCGGAGATGTTCTGGTAGATCGCGTTGGCCAAGATGGCGTCACGCGTCTTGGCGTCGGGCGCGTGCCGGCGGACGAGATCGTCCCAGCTCTGGCGCGTGTCCAGCATGGCGGCCCACAGCTCGCCTTCCGGCCGCAGGCCGACATCGTCGAAGGCCGAGCGTGGCACCCGCTTCTCGACGTTGCCGAACGCTTCGAGGCCGAGCGCGGTGGCCAGGCGGCGGGCCGGGTCCACCGTCAGCACGAGCACCTTGCCGCCGAGCTCCAGCGCTGCCATCGTCCCGAGCGACGCGGCCACGGTGGTCTTGCCGACGCCGCCCGAACCGCACGTGACGGCGATCTCCTTGGCCGCGAGCAGCTGTTCGATCGTGGCCGCCGGCGCCGACCCCACCCGGCCCGCCATCAGGACAGCTCCTCGCCCAGTGCCTCGCACACGCGAGACACGAGCCGCATGCCCAACGTGCGGGTGAAGAGCTCGGGCACGTAGAGGATGGGGAGGCCGCCAGGCAGCGCCGACCGGAGGTGCTCGAGGTGCTCCGCCCGGGTGCGGCGAAGCTGCACGGCCAGGTCGGCGGCGGCGAGCACGGCGACGACACCGGGGCCGGCAGCAGCGACCAGGCAGTCGCGCGCGCTCGGCGCCTCGAGGGACTCGAAGACCTCCTCCTCGCCGCGACCGAACAGCTCGGGCAGCACCCGGTTCACGACGACCGCCGCCAGGTCGACGCCGGCATCGTCGGGCAGGCGGCCGGCCAGCTCGATCGTCTCGACGACTGGCATCTCCTCGGGCGTCGTCACGATCAGCACACCGGTGCGCATCGGGTCGGAGAGGATGTCGACCATCCACGACGTCTGGTCGTGGACGAGCCCCACCTGCACGAGGTCGTTGATGGCCCTCGGGCTGGCCAGCTGGCCGACGATGTGCCCGGTAGCGGCAGCGTCGACGACCACGAGGTCGTAGTGGTGCTCCCGCACCTCGTAGGCGAGCTTGCCAACGGTGAGGATCTCCTTGACGCCCGGCGCGGCATTGGCCACGAAGTCGAGCGTGCGGGCGAGCGGTCCGATGCGGGCCAGCAGCGGGAGCCGCAGCTGCAGCGAGAGGTACTCCTTGAGGGAGTCCTCGGTGTTCATGGCCATCGCGTGGAGCCCGGGCTGCACCTCGCTCGGCTTGAAGGCGAGTGCGGAGCACTCGTACGCGCCGGCGAGGGTGCCCTTGGCGTCCACCTCGCAGACCAGCGTCCGCTTGCCCTGGCGCGCCGCGAACAACCCGAGCGACGCGGCGATCGTGGTCTTGCCGACGCCGCCCTTGCCCGTGACGAACAGCAGCTCGCGATCGAGGAGGGGGGTAGCCACGTCTGGTCAGCGGTGCGGGGCGAGCCCGCTCAGCTCCCGAACCCGATGCGGCGGTCGCCGTCGGGCGTACCCAGCTCGACGTAGGCGATCTTCTTCGAGGGGATGGCGACCTCGCGCCCACGCTGGTCGGTGAGCCAGAGCACCCGGTCACCGTCGGCGAGCACCTCGTCGACGTGGGTCTTCAGCCAGGCGCGGTCGATGTCGTCGGCCAGCTCCAGCGTGATCTCGCGGGGGGCTTGGGTGACACCGATGCGAACGTCCACAGCTGCACTCCTGAAGGGCGAAGGGGTTGAGATCACCCTAGCGGCGCGCCGCCCAGGGAGGCGCGAGCGACGGGGGTCGACGACCGGTCGCACATGGACGTCACGCGCGGCCGGGCGAATCAGCATTGAGGTCGTTGAACCAAGCCAAACCGCCGCCCTTCACCAGCCAGGAGAAGCCGAAGGTGATCACGGCAATCGATTCGAGCCAGAAGTGGAAGCCCCAGTGGAAGGCGTTCGAGAGGAGCATCAGGCCGATGCAACCGAGGATGATCCAGCCGCAGGCGCGGAACACCTTGTTCCGCCGCTTCTTCCGGTCGGTCATGGTCGACAAGTGCTGCTCATCCGTCCGGAAGACCCTGCGAACTCGGTCCTTGGTGCTCGTGGCTGGCGTCACTTCTCGGGCCGTCTTCGTAAAGTGGTACAGCGACAGGACGGCGAGTAGCAGGAACAGCCCAGCAGCACACGCCAGATGGACGTAGCCGACGAATCTCGAGCCACCGTCTGCCGTCCTTCGGTTGCTCGGCGTCGGAAACAGCGCGACGCCAACGGCCATCAGGGCAGCTGCGTTGGTCAGGATCTTGTCGATCCGGCGACCGCGCCGCGGGCGGAACTCGTAAGAGAGGAAGAACACTCCGATGGCGAAGAGGCTCCCCACGAACCAGCCCCCGGTGCGGCCGTAGTAGTAGGCGCTGATCGAGCCGCGCAGGAAGTGGTTGCCCGCCACCCAGTCACCCCCCGCCACAGCGAACGGCAACGAGAGGGCGATGACGGCTACTGCGATCTGGAGATATGTGTAGCCAGCAGCGA
>CAZTVJ010000267.1:0-2462 GCA_964616935.1 uncultured Acidimicrobiales bacterium
GCGCTCGACTTCGCCGGCGGTGCGGTGGTCCACATCAACGCGGGTGCTGCGGCCCTCGCCGTGGTCCTGGTGCTCGGTGTGCGCCGCGGGTGGCCGAGCGAGGCCATGCCGCCCCACAGCCTGCCCCTCACCGTGCTCGGCACCGGCATCTTGTGGTTCGGGTGGTTCGGCTTCAACGCAGGGTCCGCCCTGGCCGCCAACGGACTTGCCGCCCAGGCCCTCCTCAACACCCACCTTGCGGCGGCCGCGGCCATGCTCAGCTGGCTCCTCGTGGAGCGCCTCGTCACCGGCCACGCCACGACGTTGGGCGCGGCGTCCGGCGCCGTCGCTGGTCTCGTGGCCATCACACCCTGCGCCGGCTTCGTGGGCGGCATGGCCCCTGTCGCCATCGGGCTGGCCGCGGGTGCTGTCTGCTACGCCGCCCTCAGGGTCAAGTTCCGCTTCCGGTTCGACGACTCGCTCGACGTCGTCGCCGTTCACCTCGTGGGCGGGCTCCTCGGGGCGCTGCTCCTCGGCCTGTTCGCCGATCTCTCGGTGAACCCGCTCGGTGCCGACGGGCTGTTCTTCGGTGGCGGTCTGGAGCTGCTGGGCAAGCAAGCCGTAGCCTGCGTGGCCACGTTCGCCTTCTCCGGCATCGTCTCGCTCGCCATCGCCAAGGGGATCGACGCCACGATGGGGCTGAGGGTGAGCCGTGAGGACGAGCTGATCGGCCTCGACCAGAGCCAGCATGCCGAAGCCGCCTACTCCGGCTCCGAGGTGTGAGGAGGACCCATGAAGCTCGTCACCGCCATCGTCAAGCCGTACAAGCTCGACGACGTGAAAGAGGCCCTGAAGGCGACCGGAGTCGTGGGCATGACCATCTCCGATGCCCGCGGGTTCGGTCGCCAGGGCGGCCACACCGAGACCTACCGGGGAGCGGAGTACCAAGTCGACTTCCTGCCCAAGAGCCGCATCGAGGTGGTGGTCGAGGACGCCGACGTCCAGGGGGTGGTCGACGCCATCACCGAAGCGGCCCGCACCGGCAAGATCGGCGACGGCAAGATCTGGGTCACCGACGTCGCCACCATCGTGCGGATCCGTACGGGCGAGCGAGGCGACGCCGCGCTCTAACCTCCCGCCGATGATCGCTGAAACGGCCGAGGAGCTCCGCGCCATCGCGAGGAGCACGAACGACGCGGCGGGCTACTTCCCGGCTCTGTACTCGCTCGTCACGAGCCGAGTGGCATCGGGGATCGCCGAGGGCCGCTTCACCCAGGCCGCGCGGATGGACACCTTCGCCACCACGTTCGCCGACTACTACCTGCGGGCATGGCACCGTGAGGTGGGCCGGCCGCGCTGTTGGCAAGCCACGTGGGATGTCGCGGCCGACCCGAACCTCCTCATCGTCCAGCACCTGCTCCTCGGCATCAACGCCCACGTGAACAACGACCTGGCGCAGGCCGTGGTCGAGGTGGCCGGACCCGCGGGCGACCTCACCGCCATCCGGCCCGACTTCGACGCAGTGAACGATGTCCTGGCCGAGACCTACGTGGACGTGGTGAACCGGCTCGATCGCGTGTCGCGCTGGTCGAACCGCGCCGCCAACCTCGGCGGCGGCCGGGTGTTCAACTTCTCCCTCCGCGTGGCCCGCAGCCGAGCATGGTCGGCGGCCGAGCAGCTCCATGGACTGCCCAGCGACGAGGACCGCCAGCAGTACCTCCACGAGCTCGACGACCTCGTAGCAGTCGTCGCCTTTGTGATCACCCGCCCAGTGCTGCCGGCGCGACCGCTCGTGTGGCTCGCCCGCAGGCTCGAGCAGCACGACCCCGCGAAGGTGACCGCCGCGCTCCTGGGCGACACCTAGGACGGCCCGTCATGGGCTCACCTCAGCCCGTGCACGTAGTCGACGAGGAGACGGTTCACCTCGGCCGGCTGCTCCTGTTGGGTCCAGTGGCCACAGTGGTCGAGGACGTGCACGCCGGCGGTGTGCGGGGCGGTCTCGGGGAAGCGCTCGATGGCGGCGCGGCCCATGGTGGTGCCGCCGTCGTCGGCGCCACCGATGAAGAGGTAGGGCACCGCGAGCGGGAGGCCCGCCACCACGGCCATGTCCTCCCAGTCGCGGTCCACGTTGCGGTAGCGGTTGAGGCCGCCCGTGAAGCCGGTGCGCTCGAACTCTCCCGCGTACACGTCCACGTCGGCCTCGCCCAACCAGTCGGGCAGCACCTCGGGCTCCCAGAACTTGTCCCGCATCCGAGCGCCGCGGGGGATGATGGCGAGGCCCGTGGCGTCGGCCGGCGCTCCGGCTCCGGCACTGGCATAGAAGCCGCGCAGCCAGCCCCTTGCGTCCGCCTCGAGCTCCCGCTCGGCTCGCCCCGGCTGCTGGAAGTACTCGACGTAGAATTCGTCGTCGCCGGCGAACTTTCTCAGTGCTTCGAGCGGCCGCGTCTCGGCGCGACCGCCCCACGGCACGCTGATCCCGGCGA
>CAZTVJ010000268.1:0-5136 GCA_964616935.1 uncultured Acidimicrobiales bacterium
GACGTCGACAGGCTCGAGTCGGACCCGATGTCTGTCCGCTCGAAGGCCTACGACCTCGTCCTCAATGGCTGGGAGCTCGGCTCTGGCTCCCTTCGGATCCACGAGCCCGCCCTGCAGCAGCGCATCTTCGACCTGCTGGGCATCAGCGCGGAGGAGGCGCAGCGTCGCTTCGGGTTCTTCCTCACTCCCTTCGGTTATGGCGCTCCGCCCCATGGCGGCTTCGCCTTCGGCATCGACCGCCTCGTCGCCATCCTGGCCGGGGAGGAGAACATCCGCGAGGTGATCGCCTTCCCGAAGACGCAGTCGGGCAGCGATCCCATGACGGGCTCCCCGACGCCGGTCGACGCCAAGCAGCTCGCCGAGCTGGGCCTCCGGGCGTTAGGCCCCCCGCCGCCCTGATCCGGCGCTACCGTCCCGCTTCGACTTCCCCTCCACAACCAACCGTTGGGCGACTTCGCGGTCGCATGGCGCGTCGAACTCGCCCAACGCTCCTTGGAAGGGGATCGCTATGGATCTCGACCAGCAGGCCGCGACGGTGGGTCGGCGCCAGCGGGCGCTCATCACGAAGGCGCAAGCCGAGCGGATCGGCTTCACCAGGGCTCAGATCGCGCAGCGCCTTCGGACCCGGCGGTGGGAGGTGCTTCGTCTCAACGTCTACGCGTTCGCCGGAGCGCCGAGGACGTGGGAGCAGGTCGTCCAGGCCACGATCCTGTCGCTGGGCGACGGCGTCGTGGCATCGCACGACACTGCGCTCCGCCTGTACGGGGGACGGATCAGCGACGGTGTCGCGATCGAGGTGTCGGCATGGCGCTCCCGGCGCATCGAGATGACGGGAGTCCGTTCCCATCGAAGTCTGCTGCTGTTCGACGCAGATCGAGCCGTGCGGCAGGGAATCGCCGTGACCTCGACGGCCCGACTGGTCATCGACCTGAGCAGTCGCCGGAGCCCGTCGGAGCTCGGCCGCGTCGTCGACGATCTGCAGCGCCGCAAGCTCCTGCGGTTGCCACGCGTCGCCCAGTGCCTCAACCGGCTAGGCCCCGCCCCGGGGCGTTCCCCAGCGACCGTCCAGGCCGTACTGGCCGCTCGTTGGCCAGGCTATGACGCGGGCGACAGCGACCTGGAGTCCCGCGTGCTCCGGCTCCTTGTCGCGCATGGCTTGCCGATCCCGAGGCAGCAGGTTCGAGTCGCGTTGCCCGGACGTCGGTGCTACATCGATCTCGCCTACCCGCCGATCATGCTGGCCATCGAGATCGACAGCTGGTCGTACCACCGCTACCGCTCCGAGTTCGACGGTGACCGGGCCAAGGGCAACGAGCTCGTGCTGCTCGGGTGGCACGTCGTCCGGATCACGGATGGGATGTCCGATGCCGAGATCATCGACTTCATCGGCCGCGCCCTGGAAGCGTTGGGCGACTTCGCGGTCGCATGACACAGCAAACCCGCCCAACGCTTCCTGCAGCCGGGTGGGGGTAGCGTCGATTCGTGGGTGACGACTTGTTCAGCGCGGCCGCGGCGGACCGCCTGGGTCGTCAGGCGCCCCTTGCGGCGCGCCTGCGCCCTCGCAGCCTGGACGATGTCGTGGGCCAGGATCAGCTCCTGGCGGCCGGGCGGCCTCTGCGAGCGCTGATCGAGGCCGACCGGCTCACCAGCGTCATCCTGTGGGGGCCGCCGGGAACCGGGAAGACGACCCTGGCGCGCCTCATCGCCGACGCCACCCGCAAGGCGTTCGAGCAGCTCAGTGCCGTGAACGCGACGGTGAAGGACGTGCGCGAGGTGATCGAGCGCGCTCGGCACCGCCTCGGTGAGCAGGGCTGGGGCACCATCTTGTTCCTCGACGAGATCCACCGGTTCAACAAGGCCCAGCAGGACGCGCTGCTGCCGAGCGTCGAGGAGGGCTTGCTCGTCCTCATCGGCGCCACCACCGAGAACCCGTTCTTCGAGGTCAACCCGCCCTTGCGCTCGCGAGCCACGCTGTTCCGACTCGAACCCCTGACGGTGGAGGCGCTGACGACGCTGGCGCACCGTGGACTCGACGTGGAGGAGGCCGAGGCGGACGAGGACGCCATCGACCACCTCACCTCCCGCTCGAGCGGCGACGGCCGCCAACTGCTCACCAGCCTGGAGGTGGCGATCGCCCTGGCGGCCACCCGGCGACCCGGCGCCATGCCGCACGTCGAGCTCGTCGACGCCGAGGATGCCATCGGCACCCGGGCGCTCCGCTACGGGCGCGACGACCACTACGACGTCATCAGCGCGTTCATCAAGAGCATCCGCGGCTCGGACGCCGACGCGGCCGTCTACTGGCTGGCACGGATGCTGGAGGCCGGTGAGGACGCCCGCTTCATCGCTCGCCGGTTGGTGATCCTGGCCAGCGAGGACGTCGGGATGGCCGACCCGATGGCCCTCGTGGTTGCCGACGCAGCGGCACGAGCCGTGGAGTTCGTCGGCCTACCCGAGGCGCAGCTGAACCTGGCGCAGGCCGTCGTCCACCTGGCCACTGCGCCGAAGTCGAACCGTTCGGCCATGGCCATCTGGTCGGCCCGCGAGGACGTGCGGGCCGGCGCCGGGGGGGAGGTGCCCGCCCATCTCCGTGACAGCCACTACGGCGGGGCGAAGGTGCTCGGCCATGGTGACGGCTACGACTACCCTCATGACGACCCGCGGGGTTGGGTGCCACAGGAGTACCTCCCAGCCGATGCGGCCGAGCGGCATTACTACGTGCCGTCGTCTCACGGGTTCGAAGCGGAGGTGCGCAAGCGCATGGACGAGCGGGGTCGGGAGCAGGGAGCATGACCGCGGGCGACCTCGCGCTGGTGCTCACCACGGTGCTCTGCGTGCTTGGCTTCATCGGTCTGGCCCTCGTGCTCATGCGGATGCTGCAGGCCATGCGAGAGCTGCAGTTCGCGGTGGACGACCTGCGCCGCAAGACCGAGCCCCTGCTCGAAGAGCTGCGTGACTCCGTCGACGAGGCCCGCGACGACCTCGATCGGTTCGATCGCGTCCTTGGCTCGGCCGAGGCCATCTCTGCCCGGATGGACGGTGCGTCCCGGATGGCGAGGGTGGCGCTGTCGACGCCCGTGATCAAGACGGTGGCGCTCGCCACCGGGACCGGCCGGGCTGCACGGCGGCTCCGACGCCAAGAGAGGAAGGCCCGTTGATGCCCAATCGGATCACCTGGTTCGTCGTGGGCGCGGTGGCCGGCGCCGGCGGCAGCGTGTACGCGAAGCGCAAGGCCCGCCAGGCCGTGGACCGGATGGCGCCTACCAACGTCGCCAAGGTGGCGGTCGGCAAGGTCCGCGGGACCGGTCGCACCATGGCGGACGCCGTGCGGGAGGGCCGGGCGGCCATGCGGGCCAAGGAGGCGGAGCTGCGAGAAGTCGAGGACGCCAGGCGCGCCCCAACACCACCGCAGCCGCCCACGATCGTGGTGATCGACGCTGCTTCGGTGCTCGACAGCGACGAGTTCCGGCCGCGCCGCGGCGGTCCTCGCCGCCGCTCCCGGCGCTGACGCTCCTGCCCGGCGCGTCGACACGCTGCGGTTGATCTCCCGGGAACCGGCAGAAACGTCGCCGGTAGGCTGATCCGACCATGGCGCCGACCCCCCGCACCTCGTCCGAGATCCGCGACTCGTTCACGGGCTTCTTCGCCGCCCGCGATCACCTGGTGGTTCCGTCGGCCAGCCTCATCCCGCACGATCCCACCGTGCTGTTCACGGTGGCGGGCATGGTGCCGTTCAAGTCCTACTTCTTGGGTGACGAGGTGCCGCCAGGGCCGCGCGCGACGTCGTCGCAGAAGTGCTTGCGCGCCGGTGGCAAGCACAACGACCTCGACGACGTCGGGCGCACCTTCCGCCACCTCGTGTTCTTCGAGATGCTCGGCAACTTCTCGTTCGGGGACTACTTCAAGGACCGCGCCATCCCGTGGTCCTGGGAGCTGGTCACCGAGGGATGGGGTCTCGACCCCGAACGCCTCTGGGTCACCGTCCACGACGACGACGACGAGGCCGAGGAGATCTGGGCCGACGCCGCCGGGGTGCCGCGCCAGCGCATCCAGCGCCTCGGGGCCAAAGAGAACTTCTGGCAGATGGGCGACACCGGGCCCTGTGGGCCGTGCTCGGAGATCTTCTGGGACTACGGCCCCGACATGGGCGAGGACGGCGGCCCCAAGTTCGGCGGCGAGGAGCGCTTCGTCGAGATCTGGAACCTCGTCTTCATGCAGTTCAACCAGGCGCCCGACGGCACCCGCACGCCGCTGCCCCGGCCGAGCATCGACACCGGAGCCGGCCTCGAGCGCGTGGCCGCGGTGCTCCAGGGTGTCCACTCGGTGTGGGAGACCGATCTGCTGCGGGGCCTGATCGACTCCGCCAGCTCCCTCACCGGGAGGGCCTACGGCGCCGATGCCAACACCGACGTGAGCCTGCGGATCCTGGCCGAGCATGCCCGCTCCTCGGCCATGCTCGTGAACGACGGGGTCTTCCCCTCGAACGAGGACCGGGGCTACGTCCTGCGCCGCATCATCCGGCGTGCGGTCCGCCACGCCTACCTGCTCGGCACCGAACAGGTGGTGCTCCCGGGGCTGGTTGCCGAGGCCATCGACGTCATGGCCGACGCCTACCCCGATCTTCCGAAGAACCGGGACTTCATCGAGGGCGTCATCACCCGGGAGGAGGAACGGTTCCGCCACACCCTGCGCACCGGCCTGTCGATCCTCGACGAGGAGCTGGCCGGGCTGCCCGAGGGTGGCGCGCTGGCCGGCTCGTCGGCGTTCAAGCTCCACGACACGTACGGCTTCCCCCTCGAGCTGACCGCCGAGATCACGGCGGAGCGAGGCGTCGACGTCGACCGGGCGGGGTTCGAGGCAGAGATGGCCGAGCAGCGGCGCCGGGCCAAGGACGCGCGCAAGGCAGGTGTCGCCGATGCCGGTCGCGTCGAGGAGCACCGCGAGATCGTCGAGCAGTTCGGACAGACCACCTTCACGGGCTACGACGCCCTCGAGACCGAGGGCCGGGTCGTGGCGGTGCTGCACCTCGACGACGGCGCCGTCGAGATCTTCACCGATCGCACGCCCTTCTACGCCGAGGCCGGGGGCCAGGTCGGCGATCAGGGGACCATCACGACCGAGTCGGGCACGGCCGAC
>CAZTVJ010000269.1:0-7051 GCA_964616935.1 uncultured Acidimicrobiales bacterium
CGCCTGCTGGCGGCGCGCGCCCGGCGAGCGGGCGTGCCCGTGGCGCTCGCACCGCGGGACTGGGCCGTGGCCGCCGCGGGTGCGCCCGTCGTGATCGGCGCGCGGGGCGCGGCCTGGGCACCGATGCCTTCGCTGGCCGCGGTCGTCGTCCTCGACGAGCACGACGAGGCCCTCCAGGAGGAGCGGTCGCCCACCTGGAACGGTCGCGACGTCGCCATCGAGCGGGCCTGGCGGGCCGAGGTGCCGTGCGTGCTGGTGTCGCCGGCGCCGTCGCTGGAAGCGCTCGGCTGGGGCCGCCTGCTGACCGTGTCGCGGGCGGAGGAGCGTGAGGGGTGGCCGATCGTCGAGGTCGTGGACCGCTCCCGGGACGAGCCGTGGAAGACCTCGCTCGTGTCATCAGCGCTGCTCCGCCACCTGCAAGCCGGGCGGCGGGTGGCTTGCGTGCTGAACACCAAAGGCCGGGCTCGCCTCCTGGCCTGTGGCGCATGCCGCACGCTCGCCCGGTGCGAGGTGTGTGACGCCGCGGTGGCCCAGCCGAGCGAGCAGGTGCTGCGCTGCGCGCGCTGCGGCACCGAGCGCCCCGTGGTCTGCACCAGCTGTGGCGCGGGCCGCTTCCGGGCCATCCGCCCTGGCGTCGCCCGGCTCCGTGACGAGCTCGCCGCGGCGACGCGAGCACCTGTCGTCGAGGTCACCGCGGCCACGGCGGGTGCTCCGTTGCCGGACGCGAGCATCTACGTCGGCACCGAGGCGGTGCTGCACCAGGTCGGCTCGGCCGAGGTCGTGGCCTTCCTGGACTTCGACGGCGAGCTGCTGGCCCCTCGCTACCGGGCTGGCGAGCAGGCGTTCGCACTGCTCGTGCGCGGGGCTCGCCTGGTGGGCGGCCGGCGCGGTGGTGGCCGGTTGCTCGTGCAGACCCGCCTGCCCCACCACGAGGTCATCCAGGCCGCGCTGCTGGCCGACCCCGCTCGCCTCGCGGCGAGCGAGCTGACCCGCCGTCGTGCCCTGGCCTTTCCACCGGTCACCGCGATGGCCTCCATCTCGGGTCCGGCCGCGCCTGAGCTCGCCGCCGCGCTCGGCTCGCCGCCGGGCGTCGAGGTCCTCGGCCCCTCCGACGGCGTGTGGTTGTTGCGGGCCGGCGATCACGCGACCTTGTGCGACGCGCTCGCGGTTGTCGAGCGGCCGGCCGGCCGTGTGCGAGTCGAGGTGGACCCGCTCCGGGTGTGAACCGAGCCGTCGGACTCGCATGGGAGTAGTTCTCAACTGGCGGCTCCGCGGCGCCGCTTTGGCTCGTGTGGATGTATCGGGGTTCTCAGCCGGCGCTGACGGCAACGACCGCGCTGAACCCGGCGAGGATCCCTCGCCAGCCACCGTCGCTGTCGACACCCTTGCGCGCGTCGTCCGCGTCGACCATGCGCTCGAGGTAGCGATGTTCGACCGTGACCACCGTCGAGCGGTCATCGACGCCTCGGAAGATGACCTCCACCTCGCTGGCCCGGGCGGGATCCGGGTCGTACTCCCACCTGCCGTTGAGGTGCCACGCCATGACGACCCGGGCTGGTGGCTCCCACACGAGGACCGTGCCCCAGTCGCACTCCGTGCCATCGACGTCGATCTCGTACCACCGGCCACCCTTGCGCGGCTCGATCACTGCCTGGTAGAGGTCGGCTTGGCCGATGTGATGGCCCCTCGGCCACCACGAATCGAAGTGAGCGGTGAACACCTGGAACGCGCGGGCAACATCGGCGGGGACGGTGACCTCGTGTCGGACTGGTGTGATGGTGCTGGAGTCGGTCATGACCGTCGCTTTCTGTCGTCGGTGGTCAGCTCGATGGCGTCCTGGAAGCCCTCGAGCGCACGGAACCACATCTGGTCCAGGTACGTACGCAGGAGCAGGAGCCCTGCGGGGTCGAGGCGGTAGATGCGCCGAGTGCCGTCGGCCCGGTCGGTGACGAGCTGGGCCCGCTTCAGGGCGCCGAGGTGTTGGGAGACGGCAGGGCGGCTCACCGGTAGCCGCTGGGCCAGCTCGCCGACCGAGCGCGGGCCTTTGGCCAGCTCCTCCACGATGGCGCGCCGCGTCTCGTCGCCGAGCACGTGGAGCGCAACGGCGGTGGTCGCTTCGTCGTCATGGCTGGGTGCTCGGTTCGTACTCACTAACCGTAAGTAGAGACGAACAGAGTGAGGTTGTCAACCCCGTGGATTGACGCCCTCCTCAGCGCAGAAGCACTGGCGCCCGTGTGATGCTGCTGATGCTCACACCCAGGCCCGCCGGCGCACCTCATACATCGCGATCGCCGCCGCGGTGGCCACGTTCAGCGAGCCCACCCGACCGAGCATGGGCAGGTAGGCGACGTGGTCGCACGCCTCGAGGCAACCCTTCGACAACCCGTGGTCCTCGTGGCCGACGGCCAGGCAGATGTCGGCCGACAGCACCAGGTCGTGCAGCGGCACCGCGTCATCGGCCAGCTCGATGCCGACGACCGCATAGCCAGCGGCCCGCGCCGCGGCCGCGGCGTCGGCGCCGGTTGGTGTCCGGACGCCTCGGACGTAGCGATCGGTGCCCAGCGCGGTGCGCTGGACGCCGGGGTTGGAGAGGTCGGGCGTCGCTCCGGCCAGCCACACGTCCTCCACCCGGTAGGCCGCGGCCGACCGCACGATGGACCCGACGTTGGCCGGCGTTCCCAGGCCGTCGAGGAGCAGAGCGAGCCGTCCGGGTGTGCGGCGGCGCCACTCCCGGTGCAGTCGCTTCATGCCAGTGCCGTCCAGCTGCTTCACGAACGGACCGCCAGCACCCGGTAGCCCTGGCGCGACGCGAGCCGCTCGACGGCGAAACCCTGCTGCGCCAGCCAGGCGGCCAACGAGTCCGAGCCGAGGTGGCGTTGCACGACGACGTGGGCGATGGCGCCAGGTTCCAGCCGGCCGAGCCAGTGCACCAGGAGCGAGTGCAGCGCCACCTTGCCGACCCGGATGGGCGGATTCGACCAGATGGCCGCGAAGCGGACCTCAGCGGGCAGATCCTCTGGTGCCGCCACCCGCACGTTCGCGCATCCGGCCGCCTCGGCGTTCTCGGCGCACAGCGCCCGCGCCCGCTCGTTCACGTCCACCGCCCACACCGTCGCGCTGGGCGCTCGCCGGGCCAGGGTGATGGCGATCGGGCCGTACCCGCACCCGAGGTCGAGGAGGTCACCCGTTGGCGGGGGCGCCGGTGCGCTGAGGAGCAGCAGCTTCGTGCCGGCATCGACGCCATCGGCCGAGAACACTCCACGGTCGGTGACGAGCGAAAGCGAGAGGTCGGGCAGCGTGAGCTGCACCGTCCGGCGGGCCGACCGCACCTCGGGTTGCGGTGAGAAGTAGTGGCCGTCGGACATCATCGCCAGCCTGCCAGAGCTGCGGCCGTCCACCGCAGAACCACGGCGATCGGCCGGTAGCCTGTCGGGCCATGGCGACGTACGACATCCGGGTCTTTGGTGATCCGGTGCTGAAGGCGAAGGCGAGCGAGGTGGCCGACATCGACGGCAAGCTCGTTGCGTTGGCCGACCAGATGCTGGCCGTTATGTACGACGCTCCAGGCCTCGGCCTGGCCGCCCCGCAGGTCGGCATCCAGAAGCAGCTGTTCGTCTACGACGTCGGCGACGGTCCCCACACGCTCGTCAACCCGACGATCAAGGAGAGCTCGGGGGAGTGGGTGTACGACGAGGGCTGCCTGTCCATCCCCGGCCTCTACGTCGAGATCGCTCGGCCGAAGCAGGTGCTGCTCCACGGCTGGGATCTCGACGGCAACGAGGTCACGCTCGAGGCCGACGAGCTGCTCGGCCGGCTGTTCCAGCACGAGCTCGACCACCTGCACGGCGTGCTGATGTTCGAGCGCATGACCGCCGACCAGCGCAAGGAGGCCATGGCGGAGTGGCGCCGACTGCAGGCCGATCCGCCCGCCGTGGAGCGCCCGACGCGCCGCTTGCGCCTCGGCTAGCCCATGGCGCTGGCCCAGGTGCCGGCCCATCCCCGCCGGCTGGTCTTCCTCGGCACACCGGCGGTGGCCGTGCCGCCGCTGGAGGCCCTCGTGCAGCACGGGTTCGACGTGGCACTCGTCGTCACGAGGGGGGACAAGCGGAGGGGCCGAGGTGGCGCGCTCACGGTCAGCCCGGTGAAGGCGGCGGCCGTGGCGCTCGGCCTGCCCGTCGGGCACCGGGTGGACGACGCGCTGGACGCCGGGGCCGAGCTGGGCGTCGTCGTCGCCTTCGGCCAGATCATCAAGCCCCACGTGCTCCAGCAGCTCGCGATGGTGAACCTCCACTTCTCGCTCCTCCCTCGCTGGCGGGGCGCCGCGCCCGTTGAGCGGGCGCTGCTGGCGGGCGACCCCGAGACGGGCGTCTGCCTCATGCGGCTGGAGGAGGGCCTCGACACCGGCCCGGTCTTCGGCTGTGAGCGAGTGCCGGTAGCGCCGCGGACGACGGCGGCCGGCCTGCGCTCCGAGCTCGTTCGTTGCGGCACCGACCTCCTCGTTCGCCAGCTGCAAGACGGTCTCGGCCAGCCCCGGCCGCAGGTGGGCGAGCCCACCTACGCGGCCAAGTTGGACGTCGCCGAGCTGGAGCTGGTGTGGTCGCGGCCGGCGGTCGAGCTGGATCGCGTCGTCCGCGTCGGCGGCGCTCACACCACATGGCGCGGCCAGCGGCTGCAGGTACTGGCCGCGCAGCCGACGGCGGGCAACCTCGAGCCGGGCGTGCTCGACGGCGATCGCGTCGGCACCGGCGACGGCGTGCTCGTGCTCCACACGGTGCAACCGGCAGGCAAGGAAGCCATGGCGGTAGCGGCGTGGCGCAACGGCGCCCGCCCGAAGTCGGGCGAACGGCTCGGGGTGTGACGGCGCGCGCGCTCGCCTATCGGGCGCTGCTGCGCATCGACCACGACGGTGCCTACGCCAACCTGGTGATGCCCCGGCTGCTGGCCGACAGCGGGCTCGACACGCGCGACCGGGCGTTCACCACCGAGCTGACCTATGGCACCACTCGGATGCGTCGGGCCTGCGACTACCTCGTCGATCGGTTCATCGTGCGTGAACCGCCACCGGAGGTGCGCACGCTGCTTCGCCTCGGCGCCTACCAGCTCGGCTTCGCCGGCGTCGACGCCCACGCGGCCGTCGGTGAGACGGTCGAGCTGGCCCCGCCGAAGTCCAAGGGCTTTGTGAACGCCGTCCTCCGCAAGGTGGCCACGACGCCGGCGCAGTGGCCGGACGACGCGACCCGGCTCAGCTACCCGGACTGGATCATCCGTCGCCTCATCGCCGAGCTCGGGTCCGTGGACGCCCTGGCCGCCGCGGCGCGCATGAACGAGGCGCCACCGGTCAGCGAGCGATCCGACGGCTACGTCCAGGACCTCGCCTCGCAATGGGTGGCGGCTCTCGTCGAGGCCCAGCCCGGCAACCTCGTCGCTGACCTGTGCGCGGCCCCTGGCGGCAAGGCGACGGCCATGGCTGAGCGGGCCGCGTTCGTGGTGGCCGTCGACCTACGGCCCCAACGCGCCGGGCTGGTAGCCAGGAACGCCGAGCGCCTTGGGACCGCCAACCTGGCGGTGCTGACGGCCGACGCCACGGCCCCCCCGTTGCGGGACACCTCGTTCGACCGGGTGCTGGTCGATGCGCCCTGCTCGGGCCTCGGCGCCCTGCGCCGCCGCCCTGACGCCCGGTGGCGCATCGAGGAGCGTGACATCGGCCACCTGGCCGAGCTGCAGCGATCCATGCTCGTCGCGGCCGCGCGGCTGGTCCGCCCGGGCGGGGTGCTCGTGTACAGCGTCTGCACCCTGACGGCAGCCGAGTCCATCGACCATCCCACCCCGCCGGGCTGGTCGCCCCTGGTGCCACCGACCGCGCCGTGGCGGCCGTTCGGCGCCGGTGCTCGCCTCCTGCCCCAGGATGCAGATACCGACGGGATGGTCCTGCTCCGATACCGTCGCCCGGCGTGAGCAACGACGACGTGAGCAACGACCGTCCGGCCGCAGGGCTCGCGGCCAAGGTCCTCACCGTCTCCGACGGGGTGGTCCACGGCACGCGCGAGGATCGTTCGGGTGCGGCCCTCGTCGAGCGGCTCCGCGCCGAGGGCTTCGACGTCGTCGATCACCAGGTGGTGGCCGATGGCACCGCCAGCGTGGCGCTCGCGCTCAACCAGCTCGTCGACGGGTTCGCGGGCCTCGTCGTCACCACGGGCGGGACCGGCTTCACGCCGCGCGACCTCACGCCGGAGGGCACCCGAGCGGTGATCGAGCGTGATGCGCCCGGATTGGCGGAGGCGATGCGCCTCACCAGTCCGCTCGGCCGTCTGTCGCGGGGCATTGCCGGTACGGCCCAGCATGCGGTCATCCTGAACACACCGGGGTCGCCGAAGGGCTGCGTGGAGTGCCTCGACGCCGTCATCGACGTCTTGCCCCACGCGCTGCGGCTGCTCAACGAGCAACCGACGGAGCACGGTTTGGGCCCGTCGTGCTGAGGCTCGTGCTGCCGAAGGGCTCGCTCGAGCGCGCCACGTTGGAGCTCTTCGAGGCGGCCGACCTCTCCGTGAACCGCTCCTCGTCGGTGGACTACAAGGCGACGATCGACGACCCCCGCATCGCGGAGGTCCGCATCCTGCGGCCGCAGGAGATCCCGACGTACGTCGCCGATGGCCTGTTCGACCTCGGCATCACCGGCCGGGACTGGGTGGAGGAGACGGGGGCAACCGTCGTCACCCTCGGCGAGCTGTCCTACTCGAAGGCGACGGCGAACCCCATCCAGGTGGTCGTGGCCGTGGCTGCGGACTCTGCGGTGGCAACGGTCGACGACCTGCCGACCGGCCTGCGAGTGTCCACGGAGTACCCGCAGCTGGCTCGCCGCTTCTTCGAGGCGAAGGGCATCGTGGCCGACGTGCGCCTGTCCTACGGGGCGAGTGAGGCCAAGATCCCCGACATCGCCGATTGCATCGTGGACAGCACCGAGACGGGCCGTGCACTTCGGGCGGCCGGGCTGCGGATCATCGAGACGATCCTTGTGTCGCGTACCGAGCTCATCGCCAACCCGGTCTCCCTC
>CAZTVJ010000270.1:0-3821 GCA_964616935.1 uncultured Acidimicrobiales bacterium
GGAAGACGGTCCAGGAAGCCAGTGACACCGTGGCCGCCGGCAAGGTGATCCGCACGCTACCGCCACCCGGCCAGACGGTGCCGAAGGCCACGGAGGTCACGATGGTCGTGTCCAGCGGGGCGCAGCCCGTGCCTGTGCCGAACGTCGAGAACAAGGCCGAGTCCGAGGCCCGCAACGAGCTGCAGACCGCCGGCTTCCTCCAGCGGGTCGTCTACCAGGACGTGCCGAACGGCTCGGCGCAGGCCGGCAAGGTGATCAGCCAGTCACCCGGACCGGGCACCGAGCTGCCGAAGGGTCAGACGGTCACGCTGGTCGTCGGCAAGGCCGTGCCGCCCCCGACGACCACGACGACGACCACCATCCCGCCGACGACCACCATCCCGCCGACGACCACCACCTGACGCGCCGGGGTCATCCCAAGAAGTTCCGCAGGAGGTCGTGGCCGGCCACGGTGAGCACCGACTCGGGGTGGAACTGCACGCCGACCACCGGGAGCTCGCGGTGGCGCAGGCCCATGATGGTCCCGTCGGCCGTCTGCGCGGTGATCTCCAACGACGACGGCAGCCCGTCGCGGGTCACGACCAGCGAGTGGTACCGGGTGGCCTCGAGCGGGTTCGGGAGCCCGGCGAACAGGCCCTCGCCGTCGTGGTCGATCCACGAGGTCTTGCCATGCATCAGCTGCGGCGCGGCCACGACCTCGCCGCCGAACACGTACCCGATGGCCTGATGGCCGAGGCAGACCCCGAGCACAGGGATGGCGTCGTTGGCGGCGGCCGCGATGAGATCGCAGCTGATGCCGGCGTCCTCCGGGCGGCCGGGCCCCGGAGAGATCAGCACGGCGTCGGGCTCCAGCGCGAGGGCGTCGGCCACGCTCAGCGCGTCGTTGCGCCACACCATCGGTTCGGCCCCCAGCTCGCCGAGGTACTGGACGAGGTTGTAGACGAAGCTGTCGTAGTTGTCGATCACCAGCACCCGCACGATCGACGAGCCTTCCCGATGGTGGTCCTGGCTGTCGAGCGGGTTGCGCGGTGCCCTAACCTGACCGGCTGTGGCACCCCCGAAGCGCAAGGCCGGCAGCCGAGTCACCCCCAAGGGCACCAAGCCGGGGGAGCGCCCAGGCGTCCCGTCCGCCGGCCCGCCCCCCTCGAAGGCAACGTCCGGCGGCCCAGTGCATGCCTCGTCGCCGTCGTCGCGCTACACGCCACCCATCCCCAAGGCCGCCAAGGTCAGCCCGCCCTGGGTACCGGTGCTGATGTTCACCCTGCTCGGCCTGGGCGTCGTCACCATCGTGCTCAACTACCTCAGCCTGCTGCCCGGCTCGGTGTCGAACTGGTACCTGTTCGGCGGCCTCGGGCTGATCCTGGCCGGCATCCTGACGGCTACGCAGTACCGCTGAGGAAACGCTGGCTGCGGTGACAGCGGTGCGACGGCGAAGTTACAGCGATGTGACCCTCCCCAGGTTTATCCACAGTCTGGGGACAATGTCCAGGTCCACGGGCTACTCGATGGGCGGGGCCACCACGTCCATCTCCTCGAGGCAGTGCTTGGGCGGATCGGGCAGCTCGTCGTTGGCCACCAGCAGCTTGATCTCCATCCCGCAGGTGGAGCACCGGTAGCGCAGGTTCACCTTGCGGAGCTCGCCCGATGGCGGTGGCGCCGGCAGCGGTGTGGTGACGCTGCGCAGCATCCCCACGCCGACACGCCAGATGACAAAGGCCAGCGCCACGCCCGCGAGGATCCAGATGATCGTGCCGAACACACCATCAGGCTACTGACGCACCCCACCCGCCCGGCCGACAGCTCCAGGCAGGGTCAGCCGAGGCGCTCGATGATGGTGGCGTTGGCCATGCCGCCGCCCTCGCACATGGTCTGGAGGCCGTAGCGACCGCCCGTGCGCTCGAGCTCGGCCAGCAGGGTGGTCATGAGGCGGGCGCCCGACGCGCCGAGCGGGTGGCCAAGGGCGATGGCCCCTCCGTTGACGTTCACCTTGGACATGTCCGGGTGGAGCTCCTTCTCCCACGCGAGCACCACCGAGGCGAAGGCCTCGTTGATCTCGACGAGGTCGATGTCGTCCATCGACATCCCCGCGCGTTCCAGCACCTTGGCAGTGGCCGGGATGGGCGCGGTGAGCATGAGGCGAGGGTCTTCACCGGCCAGGGAGAAGTTGATGAAGCGGGCCCGAGGCGTGAGGCCGAGCTGGGCCGCCTTCTCCTCGCTCATGATGAGGATGGCCGCCGCACCGTCGGTGATCTGCGAGGAGTTCCCGGCGGTGACGACGCCGTCCTCCTTGAACGGCGGCTTCAGCGAGCCCAGCTTCTCCAGCGTGCTCTCGCGGATGCCTTCGTCGGTCGTCATCAGGTTGCCCTCGGCGTCGAGCACGGGGAGGATCTGGCCCTCGAAGCGCCCCTCGGCCGTGGCCTGGGCGGCGAGCTGCTGGGAGCGCAGACCGAACGCATCCACGTCGTCGCGCGAAAGGCCCCACTTCTCGGCGATGAGCTCGGCCGAGATGCCTTGCGGCACGAGGCCCCCGAGCGGCGCGTAGCGGGCGCCGACCTTCGGGCCGAACGGGAAGCCGTACTTGCCGTCGGCCATGGAAGCGCCCATCGGTACTCGGGTCATCACCTCCACGCCGGCGGCGACCACGACGTCGTAGGCGCCGGCGATGACGCCCTGGGCCGCGAAGTGGGCGGCTTGCTGGCTGGAGCCGCACTGGCGGTCGACCGTGGTGCCCGGCACCGTCTCGGGGTAGCCGGCCGCCAGGACCGCGTTGCGGGCGATGTTGACGCCCTGCTCGCCGACCTGCATGACGCAGCCCATGATGACGTCGTCGATGATCGCCGGGTCGATGCCCGTGCGGTCCACGACGGCGCGCAGCGTCTCGGCCGCAAGATCGACCGGATGCCATTCCTTGAGGCGGCCGTTGCGCTTGCCGAGCGGCGTGCGGATGGCGTCGACGATGACGGCGTTGGGCATGGGACGCTCCTGGTGGTCGCGGGGGTTGACCCTCGGGTCAAGTTTGTAGCGCCCACGACGGCGAAGTCCAACCCGCCGCGCGAGACTGCTGACCTCGTTCGCACGGTCCAAGGGGGGACACGATGCCCTACGCATCCATCGAAGAGATCGAGGCCGCAGTGGCCGGTCATACGGTGCCTCGCCAGTTCGTGCGCACCGTCGCCGCCCATCCCGGCGTCGTGGCGCTGCGCTCCATGCGGGGCGAGCAACCCGGGGCCTGGGACGAGTGGACGTACCAGCAGTACGCAAACAACGTCGCCCGCGCCGCCGCCGGCCTCCAGCAGTACGGCGTCCAGCCGGGCGACCGGGTGCTGCTCATGATGCGCAACCGGCCGGACTTCCACTGGTTCGACACGGCTGCCCAGTTCCTGCGGGCGACACCGGTCAGCATCTACAACTCCTCGTCGCCGGAGGAGGTCGCGTACCTCGCCGGCCACGCCGAGGCCAAGGTTGCCATCCTCGAGGACGCCGGCTTCCTGGAGAAGTTCCTGAAGGTCCGCGACGAGCTGCCCTTGCTCCAGCACATCTTCGTCATCAACCCACCCGAGGTGCTGCCCGAGGGCGTGCAGGCCGCCGGCGAGCTGCTGGATCGCGGCGAGGCCGATCTCGCCACGCTGGCCGCCGCCACCGACCCGACCGACCTCGCGACGCTCATCTACACCTCGGGAACCACCGGGCCGCCGAAGGGCGTCATGCTCGACCAGCGCAACATCGTCTACACGGCCGAGCAGCTCCTGCGCTGCCTCGGCTTCGGCGATGACGACGGTCCTGGCCTCCGGCTGGTCTCGTACCTGCCGATGGCCCACATC
>CAZTVJ010000271.1:0-3919 GCA_964616935.1 uncultured Acidimicrobiales bacterium
GAGGCGGCCGACCAGCTTGTCACGATCGCGGAGATGTCGTCGCCCTTGGAGCTGGACCGGGCCGTCAAGGCCGAGGTGCGCCGCATCCAGCTCGATGGGGGACAGTCCCGCCTGGAACGCCAACGGCGCGACACCCGGTGCCGGACCTGGGTCGACGATGACGGCATGTACCGCATCGCCGCCCGGTTCGATCCCGAGACCGGGGTGAAGCTGGACGGGCGGCTGCGGGCGGGGTTGGCGGCCCGGTTCGCCGAACCGGTCCCCGACCACGCCCCGTTCGATCTGCGCGAACGCCAAGACTTCCTCCGCGCTCACGCCTTGGTCGCCCTCATGACGGGCAGCGGCCCGGCCGCGGGAAACCCCGAGCTGGTCGTGGTCCTCGACACCACCCAACCCGACGCCAACGGGCAGCCGGCGGTGGACTGGGGACTCCCGGTCGAGCTGCCGGTGTCGGTGCTGCGCGACCTGTTCACCCGCGCCCAGACCTACCCCGTCATCGTGCGGGGCGGCGTGGTGGTGTACACCCCCGGGACGCTGAACCTGGGGCGCACCACCCGCCTGGCCAACCGGGCCCAACGCCGAGCCCTACGCGCCCTCTACCCCACCTGCGCCATGCCGGGTTGTCGGGTCCGGTTCGAGATGTGCGACATCCACCACGTCATCTGGTGGGAACACCCGCACTGCGGGCCGACTGACCTCGACAACCTCCTGCCTCTGTGCGATCGGCACCACCACTGCGTCCACGATCTCGGCTGGCTTTTGAAGCTGGCACCGGACCGCACCCTCACCATCACCTACCCCGACACCACCACCCAGACCACCGGACCACCCCGCCGCAACCCACCCTCTGGCGACCAACCCCCACCCGTGCCCCCGATGCGCCAATGAACCGACTCCGTCGATCTCATGGGCGGCAGGCTGGGCGTGCTCGATCGGACGCGCCGCCACAGCAGCGGCCGAGTGATCCGGCTCCAGCATCACTCGGCGGCGAGCAGGCGCAGCGCGTTGGGCGCGATCTGGGCGGCGACGGCCGACCCTTCGGCCGGCAGCGGCGCTCCGCCGTCGTTGGCCACGAGCACCTGCAGCACGGCACCCGTGCTGAGGCGCAGACGCACCTGACTGATCGCGCCCACGTACACGACCTGCTCAACCGTGGCGGGCAGGCAGTTCTTGGAGCCGTCGCCCGGTGGACCGAGGCGGACGCGCTCGGGACGCACCACCACCCTCGCCTCCCCCACGTCGAAGGCGCTCGCAGGCTCCACGGCCAGCTCGATCCCCGCCACCCGTACCCGGCCGGCGTCGAGCACGTCGCAAGGCAGGAGGTTGGCCACGCCGAGGAAGTCCGCGACGTAGGCGTCGGCCGGCTCCTCGTACACCTGACGCGGGCTTCCGCACTGGGCCACCTGGCCGGCGTGCATCACGGCCAGCCGGTCGCTCATGGTGAGCGCCTCCTCCTGGTCGTGGGTGACGTACACGAAGGTGATGCCCACCTCGCGCTGCAGCCCGGCCAGCTCGAGCTGCAGCTCCTTGCGGAGCTTCGCGTCCAGCGCGCCGAGCGGTTCGTCGAGCAGGAGAACCCGCGGTCGCAGGACCAGCGCGCGTGCCAACGCGACCCGCTGCTGCTGGCCGCCGGACAGCTGGTGGGGCTTGCGCTTCTCGAAGCCGGTGAGGCGGACCAGCTCGAGGGCCATGCCGACGCGCGCCTTGGACTCGCCCTTCGACGAAGGGGTGAACCTCAGACCGAACGCGACGTTGTCGCTCACGGACAGGTGCGGGAACAGCGCGTAGCTCTGGAACACCGTGTTCACTGGGCGCTTCTCGGGCGGGATGCGCGAGACGTCGTCGCCGTCGATGAGCACTCGCCCGGCATCGGGCTGCTCGAACCCGGCGATCAGCCGCAGCGTCGTGGTCTTGCCGCAACCGGACGGGCCGAGCAGCGAGAAGAACTCGCCCGACTCGATGTGCAGGTCGATGCCGGCCACGGCGAGCTGGTCGTCGTAGCTCTTTTCCAACCGCTCGAGCGTGATGGCACCGCCCCCCTCGACCATCGATGCTTTCTACTGCGTCGGGCGTCGGGATACCATGACTGACTGATCAGTCAGTACGAGGACCTGGGGGATCGCGATGGCAACCGACGTCGACGCCGAGGTGCCCGGGAGCATCGGTACACCCCTCACCCGGACCCGGACGCTGCCGGCGGCGTGGTACGCCGACCCGGCCCACCACCGGCTGGAGCTGGCGCGTGTGTTCCACGACGGCTGGTCGTGCGTCGGCGTCACCGACGACCTCAGCGGCCCGCACCGGTACCTCGCCGTGACCGCGCCGGACGGCAGCCCGGTCGTGGTCACCCGGGACGAGGCGGGTCGGCTCCACGGCTTCCTGAACGTGTGCCGGCACCGAGGCGCTCCGCTCGCCGAGCCGGGTTGTGGCACCGCCCGCGCGCTCTCGTGCCCCTACCACGCGTGGGTCTACCGCCTCGATGGCTCGCTCGCGCGCCACCACGGGATGGAGCGCGCCGCGGGCTTCGACCCGGGCGATCACTCGTTGCATCCTGTGGGCGTTGCCACGTGGGGTCGATTCGTCTTCGTCTGCCCCCGGCCCGATCCCCCGCCGTTCGACCTCGGCCCGCTGGCCGACGCCGTCGCCCCCTACGGCATCGAGGCCTTCGACCACGCCGTGCGAGACGAGGCTGTGCGGGAGTTCAACTACAAGGCGCTCGTCGAGAACTACTCGGAGAACTTCCACACCCCCTGGATCCATCCCGAGCTCATCGTGAAGGGGTGGGACTACCCCACGGTGACCGCAGGGCCGATCGCCCTGGCGTGGGACCGCCCGCAACAGCCCCGCAACCGCACCGAGGAGGTCCTCGCCACCGCCCAGCCGGGCGACGCGGCCTGGACTGCGGTGGCGACCGACCAGATCGACGACCTCTTCATCGCCGGCGTCTACCTCACGGTCTGGCCGAACCTGCTCGTCAGCGTCTTTCCCCGCTACCTCTCGGCCTTCTGGCTCACGCCGCTCGGCCCCACCCGAACGAGGATCGACTACCTCCGGGCCTGGCACCCCTCGGTGACCGAGGAACGGCGAGCCGCAGACCTGACCGCGAGCCGGCTGGTCGGTCAGCAGGACCTCGAGATCTGCGAGGCAGTCCAGCGCGGGTACACGGCCGGCATCGACAGCGACGGTCGTCTCTCACCCGACCACGAGGCCGGCGTCGCCCACGTCCACTCGCTGCTGGTCGAGGCGCTCGGCAGCCCGGGTTGAGCGCCCGCCGCCGCGCGTTGGCGTCTGGATAAGGTGGACGGCCGTGCGAAAGGTCAGCGTCCAGGAACGGCGCAGCGAGATCCTCGAGACCACCTGCCTCGTCGTGATCGAGCGCGGGTTCGCCGCCACCCGCATCTCCGACGTCGCCCACCGGCTCGGCGTGTCGAGCGGTTTGATCCACTACCACTTCGAGTCGAAGGACCAGCTGCTGGCCGAAGCGTTCGAGTACGCCGCCGTCACCGACCTGGCCCGCCTCGACGCCGAGGTCGCCGCGCCGGGTGAACCGCTCGAGCTGCTCGACCGCATCTTCCAGCTCTACACACCGCTCGACGGAGAGGCCGAGCCAGGCTGGCTGCTCTGGATCGACGGTTGGGGCGAGGCGATCCGCAACCCTGCGCTCAAGAAGATCAGCCAGGACCTCGACCTGCGCTGGCAGGAGCGGCTGGAGGACGTCATCCAACAGGGCGTCGATGCGGGGGCGTTCACCTGCGCCGATCCCCACGGCTCGGCGTGGCGGCTGGCTGCGCTTCTCGACGGCCTCGGGGTGCAGATCAGCGTGCACGAGGGCCTCATCGCCAACTCCGAGCTGCTGGCGTGGGTGCGCCTCGCGGCGTGCCGAGAGCTCGGTCTGCCCGAGGGCGCGTTCACGAAGAAG
>CAZTVJ010000272.1:0-2595 GCA_964616935.1 uncultured Acidimicrobiales bacterium
CCACTCGGCGTCGGTCATTCGCTCGCGCGCGCCGATGAGCTGGGGGCCGCCCCAGCTGACGGCGTAGCGGAGCTGGGGCTCATCGGTCTCGATGATGTGCTGCACGAGGCGGGCGACCTCGAACGGGTCGGTGGCCTCGGCCATGCCGGCCGCGTAGAACTGGAACAGCCGGCGATAGGCGGTGTCGTAGGCGCCCGACGAGTTCGGCGCGTCCACGTTCTTGGCGAAGATGGCGGACTTGGTGACGCCCGGCTCCACGATCGCCACCCGGATGCCGAAGGGTGCCAGCTCTTGTGCCAACCCCTCGGAGAGGCCCTCGAACGCCCACTTCGAGGCCACGTAGGGCGACTGCGCCAAGGCGGCGATGCGCCCGGCGACCGAGGTGATGTTGACGATGCACCCTCGCCGCCGGTCCCGCATGCCCGGCGCCACCGCCTGGATGCAGCGCACCGCGCCGCACAGGTTCACGTTCATCACGTCCAGGTACAGCGAGGGAGGGCACTCCTCGGCGACGGCGTTGCCCCCGACCCCGGCGTTGTTCACCAGGACGTCGACCGACCCGGCTCGCTGCAGCACCTCGTCGAAGCCCCGCCGGACGCTCTCGTCGTCGGCGACATCCAGCTCCACCAGCTCGACACCGACACCAGCGTCTTCGGCCATCGCCAACAGCTTGGTGGCCTTGTCCAGGTTGCGCACGGTGCCGAACACCGTGTGGCCTTGGGCGGCGAGGTGGATCGCGATGGCGCGACCGATGCCGCTGTTGGCGCCGGTCACGACAGAGACGGTGGAGCTCTCAGCCATGACCGCGACCCTACTGGTGGGCCCCAGCGGGGCCGCCTGAGCCCAAAGCGCGTCAGCGCGTCAGCTCGCCGGCAAGGTCCTGCTGCATCAGCGCGCGCACCTCGTCGACCGATCTGCCGTGGAGCAGGACCATCAGCTTGGTCAGGGCGGCCTCGAACGTCAGGTCGTAGCCCGGCACCGCTCCGGTCTCGAACAGGGCGACCCCCGTCGCATACGCGCCGGCAAGCACGGTGCCACCGCCGCACTGGGTCACCACCACCACGACGACGCCGGCGTCGCACGCCGCCCGCAACGCGTCGAGGAACCACGCCTCGGTGGGGCCGTTGCCGGCGCCGAACGCCTCGATCACGAGGCCGCGCAGATGCGGCCGCCCGAGCACTGACGCCAAGGTTGCCTCGTCCAGCCCGGGATGCAGGCGAAGGGAGGCGACGTCTGAGCAGACACCGCCCGACCGGAGCACCGGGGGCGTCCCCGGCGCGCGGATGGCCAGGTGGTCGAGCTCGATCGTCACCCCTGCTCGCCCGAGGGGCGGGAGGTTCGGTGAGTCGAACGCGTGGTACCGCTCGGCGTGCACCTTGGTGGCCCGATTGCCTCGTAGCAGCAGGTCACCGAAGAAGATCGTCACCTCCGGGACGGTCGCCCGCTCGCCCGCCCGCATCGCGGCGATCGCCGCGGCGGTCACGATGTTCTCCCGACCATCCGACCGCACGGAGGTGATGGGCCGCTGCGAGCCGGTCAGCACGACAGGAAGGTCGATGCCGGTGAGCAAGAAGCTGAGCGCGGAGGCGGTGTACGCCATCGTGTCGGTGCCGTGCAAGACCACCACACCGGTGTGGTCCGCGGCCCCGTCCACGATGGCGTCGGCGATGGCCAGCCAGTGCGCCGGAAGGGCCGCGGCCGAATCGATCGGCTCCTCGAACGCCGCCAGCGTGAGGCGGATCGGAAGGTTCTTGAGAGCTGGGAGGTACTGCGGCAGGTCACGGAAGTCGAGCGGGGCGAGCGCGCCATCGGGCCCGGCCACCATGCCGACCGTGCCACCGGTGTAGAGGATGAGCAAGCGCTGATCCGCATCCTGCGGACCGATCGTGCCCTGAAACCGGACCTGCACGCCCTCCCTGCTCACCGTCTCAGCGACTGTCCCGTTTGGCCTGGCGGCGTGCACCAGTCGCCCGGGTGGACGCGGTGGCTCGCTTGCTGGCCGGGGACGCGAGACCGGCGTCACCGCCGCGGGTGGTCGCCGTGGCTGCACCGTCCGTCGAGGCGGCCCGCCGTGCGGAGCGGTTGTCTCCGCGAGGGGGCGCGCCCTTCGAGGCACGCGCCACTTCGAGCCGCTCGGCGCGCAGGTCGGCGGCACTCTTGCGAGCTGCGGCGGCCAGCTGCTGGCTGACCCGGGCCAGGGCCCCCTCGAAGATCTCCGCCTTGGCCGCGGTCCGTCGGTTCTTCTTGAGGCCTGCGCCGCGGGCCGAGTCGGCGACCACTTGCGCGCTGGCCTGGCGCCGGTGGAGCTTCGAGTACTTGTTGCGGGCGCGTCGCACTCGGGCGTGCAGCTCCCCCAGCTCATCCTCGTCGAGCTGACGCAGGTGCTTGGTCTCGGTCTGGGCGACCAGCGCCCGCTCGGCGGCGGTCAGCATGTTGAGGGAGGCCTTGTCCATCGCCCAACTCTGGCACGGCCGGCTCTGCGCCCTCGCAGACGACGCGCTCGCGGTGCGGACTGGCGACCTGCTGTTCCTCGCCGGCGACGCGCCGCTGCAAGATGCCGCCTTCCCGTTCGTGGGCAAGGTAGGCAAGGAGTGG
>CAZTVJ010000273.1:0-2929 GCA_964616935.1 uncultured Acidimicrobiales bacterium
GGAGGCATGAGGTACCGATGGGATCGAGCACCCCGGCAGAGGTGCGGCGGTGGACGGCCGCCGGTGAGAGGCCGGCCGCGTGGGCTTGGCGGCGGGAGATGACACCGTGCTGGGACTCGGCCAGTGACAACAGGGCGGGCGGGAGGTGCACGTCGGGGGTGTGTGCCCGAGTGACTCCGGATCGGAAGCACTTCAGTCGGCTGAGGTCTCGCTCAGCGAAACGTCAGCCGACTCGACTGGCGAAGTCAGGCGTTTGTGAGCGCTTGCTGAAGGTTGCGGATCTCGGCCAGCTCGAACTGCTGGCTGCTCAGGATCGAGCCGGAGAGCGAGCGCACCACGTCGGTGTCGCCGCGGGCGCTGGCGTCCACGGCCATGTGCAGCCCGCCCGCGTGGTGGGCGGCCATGAGCTGGAGGAACAAGAGGTCGGCTGCCGGGCCCGATGTCGCTTTGAGCTGCTCGATCTCGGCCTCACTGGCCATGCCGAGCATCCGGTCGATCGGCACGGACATGCCCATCCAGGCCATGCCGGTGCCGCTCTCGTTGGCTTCGGCTTGGCCCCACGAGCGAAGTTGGCCGGCCATGACGCCGTTCTCGAACTGCTGGGTGAGCACGATGTCGTTTGCGATGCTGCGGACGCGCGGGTCCTGCTCGGTGGTCGGCTTGGCGAGCTGGAGGAGGGCCATCTTGACGCCCTGGTCGTGGTGCCACCGCATGTCCTGCAGGAAGCCGACGTCGACCGAGCCGGCCGACGGTGTGGCGGCAGCGGACCAGGATGTGACGGCGTAGCCGACAGCAGCACCGAGGAACAGCAATGCGACAGCGAGGATGACGACCCGCTGCCGCGGGTGCCACCACGGCTCGCCCTTCCCGCCCTCGTCGCCCCCGTCGGCGGCGGTGGGTGTCCCCGGTTCGTCCACGTCGGGCTCCAGTACGAGAGACATTCCGTAAGGATGCCATCCGGCGGGGGCGTTTCCGTCGTCGGCAGCGATGGAGTACAACCGGAGCCGGCAACATCGAAAGAGCACGAGGAGCACCTGTGGCCATCCCGATCAACATCCCCAAGCTCGGCGTCTCCATGACCGAAGGCACCCTCGTCGAGTGGCTGGTGGCCGATGGCGCGTCGGTGAAGGCAGGCGATCTGCTCTACCGGCTGGAGACCGACAAGGTGGAGAACGACGTCGAGGCGCCCGTCGACGGGATCGTGCGCCTCACCGGCTCCGAGGGGGAGACCTACGACGTGGGCACCCAGATCGGCTCGATCGAGTAGGGGACAAAGGGAAGCGGCGCCCATGCCGAGCCGATCAGCACGCGCCGAGGGAAGCCCCAGCGGCAAGGCGCAGCGAGGCTCGGGCGAAGCGACGCGGCGCCCATGCCGAGCCGATCAGCGCAGCCGTTGGGCCTCGGCGAAGGGGATGTCCTTGTCGACCCGGGGTTCGGGCGGCAACCCCAGCACGCGCTCGCCGATGATGTTCCGCTGGATCTCGTCGGAGCCGCCGGCGATCTTGTAGCCGGGAGCGCCCAGGACGTGCTCGCTCCAGGCGTAGGTGCCCCACTCGCCGCTGTCGGCGAGCAGCAAAGGCCCGAGGATGGTGGACATGGCGTCGCTGACCCGGGTCATGTTGGCTGTCCAGATGAGCTTGCCGAGCGAGCCCTCGGGCCCGGGCGTCTGCCCTGCCTTGAGCGCGGACGCGGCCCGACGGTTCGTGAGCTGGGCGACGCGGTGCTGGATGTAGAGGTCGGCCAGCGTCTGGCGGACACGAGGGTCGTCGGTGCGGCCGAAGTGGCGCGCCGCGAGGAGGACGCGCTTGAAGCCGCCACCGACATGGCCGCCTCCGCCGCCGCCCGAGTGGTCCCGCTCGAAGCCGAGGCAGGTGAGGGCGACTCGCCATCCTTCACCGACGGGACCGAGGCGGAGATCGTCGGGCAGCCGGACGTCGGTGAGGAAGACCTCGTTGAAGTTGGCGCCACCGGACATCTGCTTGATCGGTCGCACCTCCACGCCCGCAGCGTCGAACGGCACCAGGAAGGCAGTGAGGCCGCGGTGCTTGGGCACGTCGAAGTCCGACCGGGTGATGGCCAGGCCCCAGTCCGCGAAGCGAGCGCCCGACGTCCACACCTTCTGGCCGTTCAGGACCCACTCGTCGCCGTCTACGGCGGCGCGGGTCGTGAGCGAGGCGAGGTCGGAGCCGGCCGACGGCTCGCTGAACAGCTGGCAGCCCAGCTCGTCCATGCGCATGAGCGGTTCGACGAACCGCTTCTTCTGCTCCGGTGTGCCGTAGGCGGCGATGGTCGTCGCGATGAGGCCCATCGACGTGGGCGGCAGCTCACCGGCGCTCGGGATCGAGAAGCGGGCTTCTTCGTTGTTGTAGGCCCGCAGGTAGCTGCTGGGCAGGCCCCGGCCGCCGACGTCCTCTGACCAGTTGATCATGGCGTAGCCGGCATCGAACTTCTTCTGCTGCCAGGCCCGCGTGGCCTCCAGCCGGTGGTGCTCCTCGTCCTCGGTGAGGTTGTGGAACACGGCCACGTTGTCCGACCCGACCCCCCACTCCAGCTCGTCGTCGTCGCTCGGCGCATCGACGCGCAGGGTCGCGTTGGCCTCCAACCAGGCGCGAGCCTCCTTGCGGAACAGCTCGAGATCGGGGAGCTCGTCGGGCACCGTTGCCTCCTGGGCGCGCTGCGGGTCGCGCCGAACTGTATGTCACCGCTCGATCAATTCCGTAGTCCGCAACCGACGTCCGCGGCCCGCCGAAAATCGTGGTGCTAGGTTGCCCGACGAGCCGGGGGGCTCACCATTTTCGATTGCCGGCCAGGGGGGACGACGACCGTTGGCGCTGCTGCAAGTCGATGAGGTCTCGGTGCGCTTCGGCGGCATCGTGGCGCTCGACGATCTCTCGTTCACCATCGACCAGGGCCAGATCTGCGGGCTCAT